>JAMDDL010000008.1:0-4924 GCA_023488645.1 Actinomycetota bacterium
TAAGGTGTTATATTGAATCACAAAATGAAGATTATTTTACTGGTTTAAAGAATTTTGTCATTGAAAAAATTAAGAATTTATAATAAAAAAGAAGATTTAATATTAAAAAAATGAATGAGATTTTAAACAAAGACAATAATCTTAAGTCAAAAAAAACAGAATCAATTATTGAAAACAGAATTGAAATAAAGGAAGAAGTTTCTCCTGAAATTCTTGAAAGTTTGAAAGAAATACCACTGGGAACAGGAGGTCTTATAGTTTTAAAAGGACCCAATATAGGAGAGAAATTTTTATTAAACAAGGACAGTTTTAAAATTGGAAGGGAAGCAGATTCTGATATTTTTCTTGATGATATAACTGTTTCAAGAAAACATTCTCGAATTGAAAGAATTGATGATGCTTATAAGATAACTGACCTTGGAAGCTTAAATGGAATATACATAAACGGGAAACTGGAAGAAGAAAAAGTTCTTGAAAATGGAGATAAAATTCAGATAGGCAAATATGTTTTTTATTATACTTTTATTTCAAATAAATAACTTTACCCGGTTTATTTAAATGAAAACAAAAAAAAGTTATGTAACCATCAGCGAACTTGTCGGAAAATTCAAGAAGTTTTACCCTGATTTATCTGCCAGTAAAATAAGATTTCTGGAATCAATGGGATTAATTGAACCTAAAAGAACTCCAGGCAAATACAGAATTTTTACTAAGGAAGATATCCTTAAAATTAATTTTATTTTAAAAATGCAGAAACAGTATTATCTGCCGCTTAGTGCAATAAAGGAAAAAATAAGTTCAATAGATTTTAAATTAAACACCGAGGATAAGGACATACTAAAACAACTTAAGCTGAATATTTATGATCCAAGTCTTGATTATAAACAAAAAAATGAATTTATTCCTGTTTATGAACTGACACGAAGATATAAGCTGGATCAGTCTTTTATTAATGAACTTACGGAAAATAATATAGTTTCCTTTGAAGAAATAGAAGGGCAGTATTTTTTAAGAAGCAGCGATATGGAAATAATTAAAATAGTTATGGAATTTTCAAAATTTGGAATACATTCCAAGCATTTAAGATTTTTTGAGAATTTTTCTACAAGAGAATCATCATTTATTCAGCAGATTGTTTTTCCTGTCCTGATGTCAGGAAGCAGTGACGCTTTTAAAAAAGCAGGTGAAATAGCAGCAGAGATGGAAGAGCTAATTTCACGGTTCAGATTGTTAATGGTAAAAAGACAAAACAAGCTGTTTCTGGAAAAATATAAATGATGACTCTCCCGAACCAATTTAAAAATCAAGATACCATTTCCTTAAAAATAATATTTAAAAAAATAAGTATTTTTATTATATCTTTATCAATCTCTTTTCTTGTTTTTTATTTTTCATTTCCGCTTTCATATATACATGGGGAGGAAAAGGCAAGTGTCAGATTAATCCCTTCCAGCCAGATTGACACCATTGCATCGTCAGCAATTGTTATGGATTATAACACAGGAAAAATATACTGGGAAAAAAATGCTGATGTCCTTATGTATCCTGCAAGCACAACCAAGATAATAACTGCAATTATTGCAATTGAAAATATTAAGGATTTAAATAAGAAAATTAAAATATCCAAAAATGCTTCCGGCCGCAACCATTCAAATATAATCTTTAAAAAAGGTGATGAGATTACATTAATTGATCTGCTGAAGGCAGCACTTATTGCTTCAACAAATAATGCTGCTGTTGCGCTTGCGGAATATGTTTCAGGTGATGTTAAGGATTTTGTAAAACTGATGAATGAAAAAGCTAAAGAAATAGGGGCATTAAATACAAGATTTGAAAACACAAATGGACTTGACAGTAATTTTCCATTTCATAAAACCACAGCAAGAGATCTTGCTGAAATTACTGCTTACTGTCTGAAAAATGATTTGTTCAGGGAAATTGTATCAACAAAAAAAGCAGTTATACATATAAATAATAAAGAAATAAATATTGATAATACAAATAATTTGCTTGATTATGATTACATAAAGGGAGTAAAAACAGGTTACACTGAAAATGCAGGGTTTTGCCTTGTAGCATATTCAAAAAAAAATGGAACTGAACTTATTACAGTAATTTTAAACAGTTCAATATATGGAAAAAATTATGATTCACTAAGGCTTATAAACTGGGTTTACAATAATTTTTCAAAAAATAAAATAGTAGATTCAAAAAGCTGTGCGGGCAGTGCTGTTGTTAAAAACAATTATACTGCAAGTAATTTTGACCTGTATCCTGAAAAGGATCTGGAAATGCTTGTCAATAATTCCGAAGACAGAATTTTTTATAATTATATCATACAGGATGACATCTCGTTTCCTGTAAAAGAAGGAAAATCTTACGGTAAATTAATTGTTTATGTTAACAATAATAAAATTGATGAAATGAGCCTTATTTCAAAAGATAACATTGATGCTCCTCCTGTTATTGCCAAAGCCGAACAGAAAAGTGCAAATGAATATGATGCAAACAGGATTGAAAAATTTTTAATTTTTCTTTTGTCATTTTATTTTTTAATTTTTACAATTATAATAATTAAAAATTTAGTTAAGCCAGAATCAAATTATTAAAACAAAAATGGGAAGGACTTTAAATTGGGTGTAAAAAAAGCTGACAATATGAGAAAAATAATAAGGATAATAATAATCTCATTTCTTGCAGTTTCATTAATTCTTGCTTTTGCATTAACCGGCTGTAAAAAGGCGGCAAGTACTACTACCGGAAGCAAGATAGATGTCGGACAGGAGGAAACAAGCACTTCCGGTAAGGGATCACAAACAACTGAAACTACCAAAGCTATTTCAAAGCTTCAGATAGCAGGAAATATTAATATTTTAAGCGGTCTTGAAATTTCTGATAAGGTTTCAAATTCAAGACCTTTTGCAATTATGATAAATAATTCTCCTGAGGCAAGGCCTCAATCAGGATTAAACAAGGCAGATGTACTTATGGAAGTTGTAGATGAGGGAGGAATAACAAGACTTATAGGTATTTTTTCTTCAAATAAGACGGATATCATAGGACCAATCAGAAGCGCAAGGCAGTATTATGCGGAACTTGCAAGAATGTTTGATCCTGTATATGTATTCTGGGGAACATACCCTGAAGGATACAAATTAATAGAAAATATGGATATGGACGTACTTACACCGCTTGGCGATACTACAGGAGCAAGTTCAATTCAAGCTAATATTTCAGATGGAAGAGATGCATGGCGGGACAGTTCAAGGGTTGCACCGCATAATGCATATTCATCTACAGAAAAACTGGATGCTGCTGCCAAAAATAACGGTTTTTCTCTTGAAGGCGGACAATCTCCGCTTAATTTTAAACTGGATGCAGCAGATGATAAAAAGGGAACTATAGATGATATTAAAATAGATTTTTCCACAGCAAGTTTTGCTGCAGATTTCAAATATGATAAAAGTTCAAATAAATACACAAAGTCAACTGGCGGGAAACCTGATAAAGACAGGGAAACAAACGAAGCACTGACTTTTAATAATGTTATTGCAGTTGTAACAGACATTGCAAATTCCGGAGATGCTGCGGGACATATGGTTGTAAGAACTACAGGAAGCGGTAAGGCGTTTTTCTTCTTTGACGGAAATATGGTTGAAGGAACTTGGGAAAGAAAAGGCATAACAGAATCTATGGAATTTAAAGACGGTGCAGGAAATGATGTACTATTTAACAGGGGTTCAACATATATAGGATTAGTTCAAGGAACCGACAGAGTTATTTATTAATCATAAAATAAAAATAAAATAATATTGATTGAAGATACAGTCAGGGACAAGGATAATATAAATTCAAATGAAATATTAGGGCGTATCTTATTTCCAGGCAGGGAAATTCAAAAAAAAGTAAAAGAGCTTGGAAATAAGATAACAGTTGATTACAAAAACAGGGAACTGGTCGTAATATGCATTCTGCGGGGGGCTGTAATATTTCTGACTGATTTGATTAGACACATCGAGCTTCCTCTCTCTATTGACTTTATGAGCATTTCCTCCTATGGTTTTAATATGCCTGATACTGGTGTTGTAAAAATAACAAAGGACCTTGACGAGAATATAGAAGGAAAGCACGTCTTAATAGTTGAAGATATCATTGATACGGGGCTTACAATTAGTTATCTTATCCGTAATTTAAAGGCAAGAGAGCCTGCAAGCATTGAAATTTGCGCACTTATTGACAGAGCAGTAAGGAGAATAGCAATATTTAAAATCAAATACTGCGCATTTAAAATTGAAGAAAAATATGTGGTAGGCTACGGTCTTGATTACAAACAAAAATACAGAAATCTTGAATCAATATATGAGCTAAGAACTGATACAGTTAAAAAAGACATAGAATCTTTAAAGTCTGCCTTAAATATATAAATATATAATTAATAATTAAACTTAAAATATTTTTAAACATGGATTACAACATGGAAGATTTAATAAAAATGAATCTTGAAGGAGTCAGGATAGAATATCCTTCCCAAAAGCCCATTATTCTTTTAAAGGAAGAAGGCGGGGAAAGATTCCTTCCAATATGGATAGGAGCATTTGAAGCTTCTGCAATTGCACTTGAGCTTGTGCACTACAAAACACCCAGACCCATGACGCATGATTTAATAATAAGCATATTTGACAGCCTTAAGGTAAGTGTAAATTATATTGCTGTTACTGATATTATCAACGATACTTTTTATGCAGTATTAAGTCTTATAAACGATAATGGGCAGGAAATAAATATAGATTTAAGGCCTTCGGATGCAATTGCAATATCAGTAAGATGCAAATGTCCGATGTATGCTTCAAAAGATGTAATTGAAAACGCAAGCCTTACAATCTCAACTATTGAGGAAGAAGTAGAAAAATTCAAAGACTTCCTT
>JAMDDL010000008.1:5521-7941 GCA_023488645.1 Actinomycetota bacterium
GGAACAAGAAGAATGTATAGCTTCAATGATTTATTAAAGCTTAAAGTAGTAAAGAATTTGCTGGATGCAGGTATAAGCCTGCATAAAATCAGAAAAACAAAAAAATACCTTGAAATGACAGGCAACGGAAGAGATGATTTTCTGAAAGTTACCTTAATTTCGGATGGCAATACTGTTTATGCATGTTATTCTGATCAGGAAATTATTGATACTTTAAACAGCGGCCAGGCTGTTTTTGGAATTGCGCTTGAAAAAGTGTATAACAAGCTTAAGGAAGATGTGGAAAAATTTTTAATCCATAATAATTATTTAAGCAGCAGCTATTCAAAGGAGGCTCATATTTAATAAATTAAAAGTTAAGAAATTGATAATATTATAAATTTAAATTTTTATTTATTGGAAATTACAAAAATTAAATAATGAGGATTTTAAAAAAATATGAATGTTAAAATGACATCGGTAGTGAATAATGTTAATAAAAATAATACTCCAGCTTCAAATATAGTAAACGCAGAAGAGATTGTTTTTGCAAATGAAAGCGAAAGGGAATTTGCAAAAATACTTGATTTCTACAAGATTAGCTGGCAGTATGAACCAAAAACTTTTCCTCTTGAGTTTGACAGCAGTGGAAATCCGGTTTTATCTTTTACTCCTGATTTTTATTTGCCGGATCTGGATTTATATATTGAACTTACTACATTAAATCAGAACCTTGTTACAAAGAAGAATAAGAAAATAAGAAAATTAAGAGAGCTTTATCCTGATGTTAATATTAAATTATTTTACAAAAAAGATTATGACAGCCTGCTTTTTAAATTTGTAAAATAATTTTATAGTTTCATCATCTGAGCACTCTTACTTCTCAGGATACAGTAAAAATTATAATAATATGAGCTTAAATATTGATTTCTGTTTTAAAAAATTAAAAAAGATTTTTTAATTCGGGTGTACATTGTTAATTTTTTAATATATTTTTTATCTTAAAAATTATAAGCTTTAAAGGATAATAAGGCAGTGGAAGGAAATATTAAAGGAGACATAGGGGAACTTTTCAGCAAATATGGAACTGTTAAGGGCAAACCTTCCATATGGGGAGCTTTCAGGATACTTCTAATAAAACCCGGGGTTCAGGCAATAATAGGTTACAGATGTTACCATAAATTGTATAAATGGCATTTAACGCTTCCTGCTGAATTTCTAAGCAGGATTAATTTTTTCTTTAATGGAGCAGAAATTGATCCTGGTGCAGAAATAGGCCCTGGATGTAAAATCTGGCACTCTGGCGGGGTTGTAATAGGAAGGGGAGTAAAGATAGGCAGGAATGTAAGTATCTTCTCTAACGTTACTTTGGGAGGTCTTGGTCATTCCATTTTCCATCATGGTGAACCTGGCTATCCTGAAATAGGCGATAATGTCAATTTGTATACGGGTGTTACCATACTTGGCCCTGTAAAAGTAGGCAGCAATGTAACAATTGGCGCTCATTCCCTTGTTCTTGATTCCATACCCGATAACAGCCTTGCCATTGGGATTCCTGCAAAAGTGGTAAAACAAATTTAGTCGCACCCCATATGGGTGCGTGGATTGAAAAAAATAAATTTTTCTTGATTTTTTTTAAAAAATTTTTTAAATTAATGTAAACGTTTTATATTATTATATTAATTATCGAAAATTAGATGTAAACGTTTTTAACCAATTATGTCAGTAAATATAAAAATAATTGCAGAAAAAGCAGGAGTGTCAACCGCCACGGTCTCAAGAGTTCTTAGCGGTTATCCCGGGGTAAGAGAAAAAACAAAAAAGAAGGTAACGAAAATTACTTCTGAATTAAACTATGAAGTAGACGGTATTGCAAGAAGTTTAAGGCAGAAAAAAACTTATAAAATCGGCGTAATAGTTGGAAATGTGCTTTCGCAGTTTTATTCCACGCTTGCAAAATCAATTGAAGATGTAGCAAATAAATATGGATATAGTGTGATTTTATGCAACGGTGATGACAACCCTGAAAAAGAATTAAAATATCTTAAAGTTCTTAGATCTAGCAGAGTTGACGGAATTATAATTGCCCCGACAGGGAAGAATTCTGATTATGTTAATAATTTAATGCAGTCAAACATCAAAGTTGTTCTGGTTGACAGACTTATTGATGGGGTAGATTGTGATGCAGTCGTGGTTGATAATGAAAAAGGAGCATATACAGCAGTAAAATATCTGACTGATAATGGATATAAAAAGATAGCAATTATTGATGGCTTCATTGACAGAACAACCGGCAAGGAAAGATTAAATGGTTATCTTAGAGCATTAAGTGATAATAATATAGCACGAAATGATGATTTTATAAAAATAAGAGATTTTAAAAAAAGAAGCGGAATTGTGCTTGCAAAAGAGTTACTTGAAAATAAAAATAAACCGCAGGC
>JAMDDL010000096.1:0-2598 GCA_023488645.1 Actinomycetota bacterium
AAATATTAGTTAAATTTATTTATGAATATAATAACTGTAAGAAATAGCAGGGAAATAGATAAAAAAATAATTCAGGATATTGCCAGCTATATTTCAAGTGGAAAGGTAGTTGTACTTCCTGCCAAAACCATATATGGACTGAGCTGTGCTTATAACAATGATGATGCTCTTAAAAAAATATATATAATAAAGGATAGAAAAAGCGATCTACCCTTTATAATACTGTTTTCAAGATTAAGCAGTATCAAAGACTTTGCCATAAACATAAGCAGCAATGCAAAAACATTAATAAAATATTACTGGGATTGTGAAGAACCGCAGCCGCTGACTATCGTTTTTAAAAAAAATAAAAAGCTTGATAATTTTATTGCCGGAGGCAAAGATACAATTGCTTTAAGAAGAGCAGAATACAAATTTGTAAGAGATGTTATAGACAATTCCATGCCAATTATTTCAACAAGTGCAACCATATCAAAAACTGGTTTAAAGCCTCTTGATATAAAAGATATTCCGCAAAAAATACTTGAAAATGCTGATTTAACAGTGCAGTTGCAGGAAAAGCTTCTCGGGATTGAATCTACTATTGTTGAAGCATCGGGCGCCAAAATAAAGCTTGTCAGGCAGGGGGTGGTAAGCTTTAATGATATATTGCAAAAATTACAAATAAAAATATAATGAATTCATTTATTTTTTAAATTTTATTTATATTTATTCTTAGGAAAGGATGTTTTTAAGTGCAGATATATAACCTGGTAAGCCCGGTTTTAAACAATAAGCCTGATAAGGAAGTTGAAGAAATTATCAGGAAGGAGATTGACAGGCAAAATCATAATATCACATTGATAGCAAGTGAAAATTATGCTTCACCTGCAGTACTTGATGCAATGGGTTCTGTTTTTACAAACAAATATGCGGAAGGATATCCAAAGCACAGATATTATGAAGGGTGCGAGTATGTGGATGAAATTGAAATTCTGACCCGCAACAGATTAAATGAGCTTTTTAATGCGGAATACAGCAATGTTCAGCCTCATTCAGGAGTTCAGGCAAATACAGCAGTTTTTCTGGCAATTTTAAAGCCTCATGACAAGATTTTAAGCATGAACTTAAAAGATGGAGGACATTTAAGTCACGGCAATGTAATGAATATTTCAGGCAGATATTACGAAGTGCACTTTTATAATGTTGACAGGGAAACCGAACAAATAGATTATGAAGTTATAAAAAAGATGGCAAAGGAAATAAGGCCTAAACTTATAATTGCAGGTGCAAGCTCCTATCCAAGAACAATTGATTTTAAAAAGTTCAGGGAAATTGCAGACGAAACAGGTGCATATTTAATGGCAGACATTGCTCACATTGCAGGACTGATTGCAGGTGAAGTGCATCCTACTTCTGTTGGTCTTGCTGACTTTACAACAGGAACTACTCATAAAACTTTAAGAGGGCCAAGGGGAGGTTTCATAATTGCTGATAAGAAATATGCTACACTTCTTGACACAGGAATTTTTCCGGGAACCCAGGGCGGACCACTGGTTCATATGATTGCGGCAAAGGCCGTAGCATTTAAGGAAGCACTTGAACCTTCATTTAAAGATTATGCAAAAAAAATTATAGAAAACTGCAAAATACTTTGTGATTATCTTAAGAATGACGGATTCCGGATTGTGTCAGGTGGAACCGAAAATCACCTGTTTCTAATTGACCTTACCGCGCTTGACATGACTGGTCAGGATGCTTCCTCCACTCTTGCATCGTTAAATATTGTGCTTAATAAAAATGTTATTCCCTTTGATAAATTAAATCCAAATCTGACAAGCGGAATCAGAATTGGAACTGCTGGTGCCACATCAAGAGGTATGGGAAAGGAAGAAATGCTTAAAATTGGTGAATGGATTTCATTTGTACTTAGGAACTGGCAGAACAGGACAAAGATTGCCCCGATAAGGGAAAAGTCAAGAAAACTGGCGGATGCATTCCCTGTTTATTCTTATTAGACAGCCGGTAAAAATTAAATAAATTGAAAAAGAATGAAGAGTTTTTAAGTGACAATTAAAACCAGCCGGTTAAATTCTTTACATATATCAGTATGTTGCATACTATGAGAGCCAAAAAAGTTGCAGGAGCTGCAAGCTTAATCCACCTGCCCCATCCGATTATCGTACCTTTCTTTTCAATAGATGTATAAGCTACAACATTTGCTGAAGCTCCAATTGGAGTGAAGTTGCCGCCAATATCTGTCCCAAGCGAAGTTGCCCAAACCATGATTGAAAGGGCAGGAGCAACTGCAACTTTGGCAATATCAGCAAGAACATAAGCCATTGAAAGAGCAAAAGGTACGTTATCAATTACGCCACTGGCAAAACCTGAACCCCACATCAATGTACTTAACAGTCCTATATGATTATTCCGGAATGAATTGGTAATAAAGTCTGCCATGATCTTTATGACACCCGTATGTTCAAGACCGCCAACTACGATGAACAATCCAATAAAGAACAGGATTACCTCATAATCCACTTTATTAATTATTATTTGCGATTTTTCACCAAGGACTATCAGCATTATAAATGCAGGCAGCATTGATGCCAGGGGAAC
>JAMDDL010000096.1:3371-7843 GCA_023488645.1 Actinomycetota bacterium
ATTTAATAAAAATTAAAAATGAATTATAACATTTTTACTTCAGCAGTTAAAATTCTTTCCAAATTATTATAATCCCTTTCAATTTCAATCTTTGAATTCTTAAATTCATCTTCAATTACCTTTTTAAGATTTTGAGAAATGCGCGGATCGGTTTCAAATATAAAATAAGCTTTTTGAGGATTTATGAGAGACATTGTTTTTTTTATTATCGATTTATAACAATCAAGTCCTGTTTTACCTGAAATCAGCGCTTCCCTTGGTTCATACTCCTTAATTTCTCTGTCAAGACTATTAAAATCAGCTTCAGATATGTATGGCGGATTTGAAATAACAATATCAAATTTTCCTGCAAAATTATCCATGAACTGCCTGTCATTTTCAGGAATAATATTGCAGTTAATTATTTTCAGGTGCAAAAACCTTTCCCCATCTAAAACTGCAGCAGCATTTGCCTTAGCAACCTCTGCAGCATCTTTGTTTATTTCTGTGGCTGTTATATTAACTGGAATTTCATTACTGTTATCTGATTGTGCTTCAAATAAAAGGCTTATTGCAATAGCGCCGCTTCCGGTTCCCACTTCCAGAATATTTATAGTTTTAATGCTGTGATTTTCCTGGTCCCTGTTGTTTTTAATAGCTTTTTTTTCTTCTTTTTTAAGATTTTTAAGTTGTGTTATTATTTGTTTTGCTTTTTCAACAAGAAGTTCCGTTTCAGGGCGGGGAATCAGAACATTTTTATTGACACTCAGCCTGATTTTACGGAAATATGACTCACCGGTTATATATTGGATTGGTTCATGCTTAAGTCTGCGCAAAATAAATTCCCTGTATTTTTTCAGCTGATCATTACTTAACACATAATCATACTTAAGGTAAAGTTCCATCCTTGATAAATTCAGGACTGCAGACAGGAGAAGCTCAGCAGATAGTCTTGGATTTGGAATTTCCCTATTCTTAAAATAATCAATAGACCAGATTAAAAGTTTATTTACATTCCATTCTTGTTTTTCCAATTACTTTTAATTCCCACTATTTTAAATTTTTAAGTCAAGGCGCCTATTTGTTCAAGTTTCTTTTCTTCATCTTTTTGTTTTAAGGCATCTACCAGCTCATCCATGTCGCCTTCAAGGATTTCGTTTAATCTGTGTGTAGTAAAGTTAATCCTGTGATCTGTGATTCTGCTTTGAGGATAATTGTAAGTTCTTATTCTTTCACTACGGTCGCCTGTTCCGATTTGAGATCTTCTTAATCTGGTTTCTTCATCCAATTGTTTCTGCTGTTCAATTTCAAGAAGTCTTGCACGTAAAATTTTAAGGGCTCTCTCCTTGTTTTGGAGCTGCGATTTTTCATCCTGGCATGTAACTATAATACCTGTTGGAATATGCGTAATCCGCACAGCAGAATCAGTCGTATTTACAGACTGTCCTCCGGGACCGCTTGATCTGAAAACATCTATTCTTAACTGACCCGGATCTAAATGAACGTCAACATCTTCCGCTTCCGGAAGAACAGCAACAGTTATGGTTGAAGTATGAATTCTTCCCCCGGATTCCGTAACAGGTATCCGCTGAACTCTATGAACCCCAGATTCGTATTTCATTGTTCCGTAAGCATCAATTCCGTTTATTTCAAAAATGATTTCCTTAAATCCCCCTATTCCCAGTGGGTTTGAGCTTAAAACTTTAGGCTGCCATTTTTTGCTTTCTGCATACCTTGTATACATTCTGTAAAGATCCCCTGCAAACAAAGCTGCTTCATCCCCGCCGGCACCCGCTCTGATTTCAATAAGAATATTTTTTTTATCATTAGGATCCTTTGGAGTTAAAAATCTTTTTATCTGATCTTCAAGATTTTCCTTATTTTCAACAGCTTTATTTAGCTCATCTTTTAAAAACTCGCGCATCTCCTCATCTTTTTCATTTTTTATCATTTCTTTTGCATCATTTATTACGGAAAGCTGCATTCTGTATTTTTTAGCCAGATTTATTATATCTTCAAGATCAGCAATCTTTTTGCCGCATTCCTTTATTGTTTCAACATCATTGCACTTCCCGGCTTCGGCCATCTTTTGCATAAGATTTTCATAATTTTCTTCATAAGTTTTAATCTTTTCAAGCAATTCAGAGTCAAGCATTAATTACCGTCTTCCTTTTTTAATTTTTCAATTCTTCTACCGTCTTCAGCTTCAATAACTTTTTTAAATGACTGCACTGCAACTTCAATTTGAGAATCATCCGGTTGTCTTGTAGTTATTTTTTGAAGAAGAAGCCCCGGATAAAATAAAATGTGTACAAATTTATTATCTGCAAATCTTCCTGCAAGTTTGATGAGCTCATAAGAAATACCGGCAATGACAGGAATTAAAACTATCCTTGAAATTATTCTCCAGTAAATTGGCGGTTTTCCAAGCAGGGCAAATACAAAAATTGCCACAATCATTACTATCAGCAGAAAATTTGTGCCGCATCTCATATGAAGAGTGGAATATTTCTGTATCTTTTCAGGAATAAGCTCCTCATTATTTTCAAAAGCTGCAATCGTTTTATGTTCAGCACCATGATACTGGAATAGTCTTCTGATATCTTTAAGTGTTGAAACAATAAAAATATATGCCAGAAAGAATAAAATCCTTATAAGTCCTTCAAACAGGTTATATATAAATGAGTTTGCAAAAAAAGACTGAAAACTTCTCCCGATTAAAGTTGGTGCTACAAAAAATACACCTACTGTAAATAAAACTGCAATGATAATAGAGATGGACATCTCTTTTTTTGAAAACTTTATATCTTCATCCGTTGCTTCATTTACGGAATAACTAAGTGCTTTAAACCCTATTGCAAGACTTTCCGCAAGTGAAACTGTACCTCTAATAAAGGGCCAGCCAAGAAATTTATGCTTAATGGAAACGGGCTCCTGCGGATAAATATTTACAGAAATTGATTTATCGGGCTTCCTTACAGCAAGAGCCCAAAAATTCCTGCTTCTCATCATCACGCCTTCAATGACAGCTTGTCCGCCAATATCACAATACTTTCTTTTGCAGGAAGCGTTATTCCTGTTTTTTGTATTTAAATTATTTTTTTGCATTAATATTATTTGGCGCTTGAATTGGAACCGGCTTTTACTTTCTTCATCATCTTTTTGAATCTGTCCACCCTTCCGCCGCTGTCAATTAATTTTTGTTTCCCTGTGTAAAAAGGATGACAGGTTGAACAAATGTCAACTTTTAATTCCTTTTTTGTTGACCTTGTTGTCCATGTATTTCCGCATGAACAGGTTACAATGCAGTCAAAATACTTTGGATGTCCTTCTTTTTTCATTTAAACTAAACCTTTCCCGTTAATTTTTCCATATAACTGCTAAATCATATTTGTTATTAAAAATACTCAAGCAAAACATTAACAGCTAAACATGAAATATTATCATAATTATCAAAAAGGGTAAATATGACTAAAGTTTCTAAACTAAGGTTTTATAATAAATTGTTAAATATTTCTTGAGGTAAAGGGGGATTCTTCGCCTTTAAAGCTTGCCTTAATAATATTTAAGAAATCCTTATTGGTTTTTGTCTTTCTTATATAATCAATTAACTGCTCAATTGCAACTTCAGGTTCCTTATCATGCAGAATCCTTCTTAACCTCCACACAAGATTTGCTTCTTCCTCATTCATGAGCAGTTCTTCTTTCCTTGTACCGGATCTTGTTATATCAATAGCCGGAAATATCCTTTTGTCAGCAAGTTTTCTGTCAAGATTTATTTCCATGTTTCCTGTACCTTTGAATTCTTCAAATATAACTTCGTCCATCCTGCTTCCTGTATCGATCAGAGCAGTGGCAAGTATTGTAAGACTTCCGCCATGTTCAATATTACGCGCAGCCCCGAAAAATCTTTTTGGTGGAAATAATGCCGTTGAATCAACACCACCGGATAATACCCGGCCACTTGCAGGAGTTGAAAGGTTGTAAGCCCTTGCAAGCCTGGTTACACTATCAAGTAAAATCAGAACATCCTTACCCTGTTCAACCAGCCTTTTTGCCCTTTCAAGAACTAGCTCTGAAACCTGTATGTGGTTGTCTGACGGCTGATCAAAAGTTGAACTTATTACTTCTCCCTTTACAGATCTTTCCATATCCGTTACCTCTTCCGGACGCTCATCAACAAGCAGAACCATGATATAAACTTCGGGATTATTGGTCGCTATACTGTTTGCCAGATCCTTTAAAATTGTTGTCTTGCCGGCTTTTGGCGGTGAAACAATAAGTCCTCTCTGACCTTTGCCTATTGGGGCAACCAGGTCTATTACTCTTGCAGATATTTGAGGATTTGAAGTTTCAAGGCGGAGCCTTTGCATAGGATAAATAGGGGTAAGAGCTTCAAACGGAATTCTTCTTCTCATTGAATCAGGATCCTGTCCATCAACCTTTTCTATCCTTAATAAAGCATTATATTTTTCATTATCTTTTGGAGGTCT
>JAMDDL010000095.1 GCA_023488645.1 Actinomycetota bacterium
ATCAAAATTTACTTCTGCTCCAAGCAGACTCAAAACCTCTGCCATGGTCAGGACATCATCTATTACAGGAACATTTTTTAAAGTTGTCCTGCCATTTGCCATAATTGATGCTGCCATTATCTTTAAAGCAGAGTTTTTTGCTCCGCTTATTTTTACCTTACCGTTTAACCTGTTTTGACCCTTAATAATAAATTTTGTCATTGTTTTTGCACATCCTGATATTTGTTTAAGAATTAAAACAACTATAATTATTTAAATAATTCGTATCTGTATTTCTTATACAATTATGTATAATTACAAAGATAAAACAAATATTTGTTAAATTACCAGCAAATATTAATAAAAACAAGCAGAAAAGATTTAAAATCTGCCGAGGCTTTTAAGAGCAGCAGTAACTTTGGCTATTTTTTTTGTTTCTTCAGTTATTTCCTGACTGATATTATATTTCTTGCGAAGTCCGGCAACAGCTTCCAATTTTTTTTCTTCACTTGTGATAATTGCTGATTCTGTAATAATATTGGCAGTATTTCTTACAAATTGCAGATAACCCCTGCAAACAGCAATTAAGTTCGGCTTATTTTCACTGACTATTTTTAAAATTCCAACATCAAGAAAACAAATGAGGGGAAGATGTCCGGGAAGTATTCCCAGCCCTCCTCCAGTGGAAGGAACTCCTATGTAATCTGCCTCTCCTTCAAATACTTTCTGCTCCGGTGTTACAACGCTTACCTTGATTTTCTTTTCTGCCATATATTAACCTTAGCTGTAATAATTATCTGTAAACATCTTTATATATACAAATAAACTTTATCAGTTTTCAGTAGATGCCTGCTGCATTTTTTGTGCACTCTCAATAACCTCATCAATAGTTCCGCTCATATAAAAAGCCTGTTCAGGAAAACTGTCATATTTTCCTTCAACAATTTCCTTGAAACCTTTTATTGTATCTTCAATTTTTACATACCTGCCTTTTCTGCCAGTGAACTGCTCTGCCACAAAAAACGGCTGCGACAGAAACCTTTCAACTTTTCGTGCTCTTTGAACTGTAAGTTTATCTTCTTCCGTAAGTTCGTCTATCCCAAGAATTGCAATAATATCCTGAAGCTCTTTATTCCTTTGAAGTATTTCCTGAACGCTTCTCGCAACTTCGTAATGCTCATCTCCAACATATTGAGGATCCAGTATTCTTGATGATGAATCAAGCGGATCAACTGCAGGATATATACCCTTTTCAGAAATTGCTCTTGAGAGAACGACGGTGGAATCCAGATGTGTAAATGTTGTTGCGGGAGCCGGGTCGGTAAGATCATCTGCAGGAACATATATTGCCTGTACCGAAGTAATTGAGCCTTTTTTTGTTGAAGTAATTCTTTCCTGAAGCTCACCCATTTCCGTTGACAGAGTTGGCTGATAACCTACAGAAGAAGGCATTCTCCCAAGAAGGGTTGATACTTCCTGACCTGCCTGAACAAACCTGAAAATATTATCGATAAAGAACAGAAGGTCTTTCCCTTCATATTCCCTGAAATATTCCGCCATGGTTAAGCCTGTCAAAGCTACACGAAGTCTTGCACCCGGCGGTTCATTCATCTGGCCAAAGACAAGAGCTGTCTTTTCAATTACACCTGACTGCTTCATCTCAATCCACAGGTCATTTCCTTCCCGTGTACGCTCACCCACACCTGCAAATACGGAAAATCCTCCGTGCTCGATAGCAATATTGTGAATAAGCTCCATAATAATTACGGTTTTCCCCACACCTGCCCCGCCGAACATACCTATTTTTCCGCCTTTTACAAAGGGACAAAGCAAATCAATTACCTTTACGCCCGTCTCAAACAATTCTGTTCTTGGTTCAATTTCTTCAATCCGGGGAGCCTGCCTGTGAATCGGAAGTTTCTTTTTGGCATTAACATCACCTTTCATGTCTATGGCTTCCCCAAGAACGTTAAATATTCTGCCAAGGGTTTCATTTCCAACAGGAACTTCTATGGGAATGCCGCTGTCAATTACTTCCATTCCACGCTTAAGACCTGTTGTTGAAGACATTGCAACTGCCCTTACCTGGTTTTTACCTATTGACTGCTGAACTTCAGCAACTACATTTTCCCTGAAACCTTTTATTTGAGATTCCTGCCTTTTTATTATCAGGGCATTATAAATCAAAGGCAGATTGCCTGGCGGAAATTCTATATCAAGTACCGGTCCTCTGATACTTATTATTCTTCCTATATTATTTTTTTTATTATTATTCAAAACCATAAAAGAAGCTCACTCCTTACATTAAAATTATATGTTATTGCATTAAAGCCTCAGCCCCCGATGCGATCTCGGCAATTTCCATGGTTATCTGCTGCTGTCTTGCCCTGTGATACTTGCGGGTTAAATCTTTAACCATTTCATCAGAAGAATCACTTGCGCTTCTCATTGCAGTCATTCTTGCACCTGTTTCGCTTGCTGTTGATTCAAGAAGAGCATTATAAATAATAGTATAAATATATTCAGGAATTAATGAAAACAGCACCTCGCTTGAGGAAGGTTCAAATATGAAATCCACTATGCTTTCATCCTTTTCACTATAATATTCATAGGTTAAATAAAGTTTTTTCCTTAATTCTGTAAGAGGTACCGGCAGGATTTGTTTTACAACAGGATGCTGTTCAGCAGGATTTTTAAAAATTGTATAGCATATTTCAACTCTGTCCACGATTTTGCTTAAATATTCCCTTAAAAGATCATTTGCAATTTCTCTTGCATCAAGAAATTTGGGATAATCTGAAAGATTTCCATAAACATTGCTTAAATCTCTTCCAACATATTTAAAATGGTTTTTCCCTTTTGTACCAATTATATTAAGTTTAACTTTCTTACCTGACACCTCATGATCTCTGATTGTCTTGTTAATAAGTTTCATTATATTTGTATTGTAGCCGCCGCAAAGACCTCTGTCAGATGTGATTCCCAGAATAAGAACGCTTTTAAAAGAATCATGCTCCATAATTAAAGGATTCTCAAAAGTGCCTGGAAAACCTGACAGTTCTGCAATGAATTCTTCAAGTTTTTCCATGAATGGTCTTGATTCAAGAATCCTGGTTTGTGCCTTCCTTATTTTGGAAGAAGCAACCATTTCCATAGCTTTAATTATTTTACCCATTCCGGATACACTTTTTATTCTGCTTCTTAATTCCTTGGTATTTTGCATAGCTTTTAAATTATAATTTGATTACTGCAAAAAATTCTTTTTAAAATTCAAAGTAGCACCTGAAATCTTATTTTCCAGTTCCGTACTTATATCCAGTGTGCTTGAAAGTTCCTTCATAATTTCCTTTTGAGAATTATGCATATAAGAAATTAACTCTTTCTCAAAATTATTTACAAATTTTAATTCAATGTCATCAAGAAATCCTCTGGTCAGGGCAAAAATAATAATAACCTGGTCTTCAACAGGCACTGGCTGATAAAGATTCTGCTTTAATACTTCAACAGTTCTTTCACCTCTGGCAAGCTGCCTTCTTGTTTCTTTGTCAAGTTCCGTTCCAAATTTAGCAAAAGTTTCAAGTTCCCTGTATTGCGCAAGCCCAAGTCTTAGCATACCTGTCACTTTCTTCATGGCTTTGGTTTGCGCATTTCCTCCAACCCTTGATACTGAAATCCCCGCATTAATTGCCGGTCTTACTCCTGCATTAAACAGATCGGTTTCAAGATAAATCTGACCGTCAGTAATTGAAATTACATTTGTGGGGATATATGATGAAATATCCCCTGCAAGAATTTCTACAACGGGTATTGAAGTAAGAGAGCCTCCCCTTAATTCCTCCGACAGCTTTGCAGAACGCTCAAGCAGTCTGGAATGAAGATAAAATATATCTCCGGGGTAAGCTTCTCTTCCTGGAGGACGCCTTAACAGCAGTGAAATCTGTCTGTATGCAACCGCATGTTTAGACAAGTCATCATATATTACAAGAGCATGCTGACCTTTATACATGAAATATTCTCCTATTGCGCACCCCGCATAAGGAGCAAGATACTGAATTGCTGCAGGAGCATTTGCAGGAGCATTAACTATAACCGTATATTCCATTGCTCCAACTTCTTCAAGTTTTTCAGCCAGCCTTGCAATATTTGAATTTTTCTGACCTATTGCTACATAAATACAGAAAACATTTTTCCCTTTCTGATTTATTATTGTATCAATAAGAATTGAAGTCTTGCCCGTGCTTCTGTCGCCAATTACCAGCTCCCTCTGACCTTTGCCAATAGGAATCATGGAGTCTATTGCTTTAATTCCTGTCTGAAGAGGCTCCTTAACCTTCTGCCTGTTTATTACACTTGGCGCTTTGTATTCAATAGGCCTGAATATATCAGTTTTTATTGCGCCTTTGTCATCAAGAGATTTACCCATTGGATCTATAATTCTTCCAAGAAGCGCCTCCCCGACCGGTACCTCAAGAATTCTTCCGGTGCATTTTACAGGAGTTCCCTCTTCAATTTCAGTTGATTCACCTAAAATGATTGCCCCTATTTCATCTTTATCAAGGTTAAGAACCTGTCCGTAAATTCCGCCTTTAAATTCGAGCATTTCTCCTGACAAAGCTTTGGAAAGTCCGCTTATCCTTGCAATACCGTCACCTGCTTCAATTACGGTACCGACTTCCTCAATTTTTACTTCTTTCTTATATTTATTAATTTCGGAGCTAATGAGCTCTGCTATCTTATCAGTCCTTATTGCTGCTGACAAACTCCCCACCTCCAAGTTCCAGTGAACGCAGCCTGGTTTTTAAATCATTGATTTTGCTTTTAATGCTTAAATCTATTTGCCTGTCACCTATTTTAATCAGAAGTCCGCCAATGATACTTTTATCAATTATATTTTTAAGCCTGCTGTCAAGTCCTGTTTTTTCATCTATGTTTTTTTTGATTTCATTTAACAGTTTTTTGTCAATGCTGACTGCACTTACAACCTCGACTAAAATCTGTGTTTTTAATTTATTTACAAGCATAACAAATTTATTATAAATTTCATTAATTGACTCTATGGCATCCATTGTAATCATTGTTGCAAGAGCCGCTCTTACCGCATTTGTACTGCTGCTGTCCAATATTTTAAAAGCTGTTCTGATTTTTTCAGGTTTTTCAATGGAAGGATCAGTCAGGAATTTTTTTAAGTCAAGGTTATTAATAACAGCATCCTTTAACAGCCTGAATTCTTCTTCGAATGCATCAACTTCGCCTTCTGCTTTCGCAATATCAAGAAAACAGTCTGCATAATAATCAATTCTGTTTTTTATTTTCCCCGAACTGCTTTCCGGGCTATTTTCGCTACTGTTCAACTGCTTTTCCTACCTCTTGAAGGCTTTCCTCAATTAATTTTTTATGTTCTTCCTCTGACAGGCTTTTTGAAATTACTTTTTCTGTTGTCTGCATCGCTATATCAATTATGCTGTTTTTAACTTCATTTAAAGATTTTTCCTTCTGCCTTTTTATTTCTTCAAGAGCTTCATCAAGCATTTGTCTTGATTTTTCATGTGCTCTGTCTTCAATTTCCTCCTGAATTTTCCGGGCTGTCTGCCTGCCGGATTCAATAATTTCTTTTGCTTCTTTTTTAGACTGTTCCAGCAATATCCTTTGTTCCTCAAGATATTTTATGGCTTCATCCCTTTGCCTGTCTGCTTCATCAAGATTTTTTCTTATTTCGGCCTGTCTGGTGTTTATCATTTTATTTACAGGTTTAAAAATAAATTTCCAGAGAACAAAGAATAAAATTAAGAAGCAAACTATTGACCAGAAAATAGTGCTTGTCATCGGATTTAATATTTTTGATAATTCTTCCACCCTTTAAAAATACCTTTCTCTTTTTAGAGTGCCATGTTAATGCTTATGCTACAAATATAAGCAGGAATGCAACAACAAGAGCATATAATGAAATTGCTTCTGCAAATGCAATTCCTATAAACATTGCTGTCTGAATCTTTCCCGCTGCTTCAGGTTGTCTTGCAATACCCTCAAGAGCCTTGCCAACAAGATTTCCTATTGCAAGTCCCGGTCCTATTGACCCTATTCCCATACAAAGACCTGCTGCAAGGGTTGCCATTGCCTTTGGATCCATTTATATTCCTCCTCGCATACTATTTATATTTTAATAAAAAAACATAATAATTTTATTTATTAATGCATAGGATTTTCAGCATTTCCAATATACATAGCCGATAAAACTGCAAATATATATGCCTGAATTGCAGAAACAAAAATTTCAAATCCCATCATGATTGTTGCAAATGGAACCACCGGGACTGCAATAAGGTAGTTTTTAAAAAATATAATCATGCTCTGCAGAACAATTATTATAATATGCCCTGCAAGCATGTTTGCTGTAAGTCGGATAAACAGCGAAAGTGGTTTTGCAATCCAGTTGCTTATTAATTCAATCGGAAAAACTATAACATACATCCATGAAGGAACAAATTTTGGAGCAAATGTTCTGATATAACCTTTAATGCCGTTTTTCCTGATATTTGTAATCTGAACAACAAAAAATACTATAAGTGAAAAAATAAGAGGAACTACAGGATTTGCTGTCGGAGTATAAGTCCCCGGAATTAATCCTACAAGATTATTTGCAAGAATAAATACAAATATTGCTGAAACAAATGGAAACCACCTGTCGCCGGCATCTTTGCCCATCATTTGATAAACAAGGCCTTCCTTTACAAAACCTATAAGCATTTCAATTACTGCCTGTCTCTTTGTAGGGACAACTTTGGGTTTTCGTGCCAGAAGCAAGAGCATAACGGAAAATATAAATACGGCAAGAAACATGGAAACAGTAAGATTTGTAATGGAAATATCAACATTGCCAAATTTAATTGGAACTAAAATTTTTAAATAAAAATGTTCTAATATATCCAAGACTGCATATCCATCTTTTTAATTTTTAAATAAAATTTTTTTGTAAATTAAAAAAATTTCAATATTAAGAAATACTGTAAAAAATACTGCAAACGAAATAAAAAAATAAATCAGGTTAATATACTTAATCTTTGTAAATAAATAAAATATGGCTGCCGTAATAATAAGTTTGCCAAAAAAATTAAGAAAAATGAACCTTCCGGCAATTGAAAATTCTTTCCCTGCAAGTAATCTATACAAAGAAATACTTGCAAAAAATAAAACAAGCGTTAATGCAGCTCCTGAAATAATACTGACGAAATTTGTCATGCTTTTAAGTCCAAAAATCAGATAACTTGCAGCGGCTATAACTGCAAAACCGATAAGTGAAAAAATTCCTGCTTTAGTTATAAGGCTTAAACTGCTTTTCACAATCACAAATTTTAAACAAAATATTTAAATATTTTAATTCTATACAAAAATAAAAGTTATTTTTACAATTAAAGAAGAAATTGAATAAAATTATAAGGAATTAAATCCAATTAATCAAAATTTTTATTTATTAATTTTAATTAATTGCATACCTGCTTCTTTTAGCAGCTCCAATGCCAGGGCATCAGGATATTCTTCATAGTAGTATATTCTTTTTATGCCTGCATTTATAAGCATCTTTGCACAAAGAACACATGGCTGGGTAGTTGAATATATATCAGAACCTGCTATCTGAACACCATGATAAGCAGCCTGTATTATTGCATTTTGTTCAGCATGAAGCGCCCTGCATATTTCATGGCGCTGGCCGGATGGAATTCCAAGCTCCTGTCTCATGCACTTTCCTATCTCAAGGCAGCTTTTAACCCCCTTTGGAGCACCATTATAGCCTGTAGTCAGTATTCTTTTATCCTTGACAATTATTGCTCCGACCTTGCGCCTTA
>JAMDDL010000123.1 GCA_023488645.1 Actinomycetota bacterium
TACTTCTCTTAACGCTTTCAATATCAAATAAGCGAAATTAGTGCAAAGATAAATTAAAAATAAAGAAGTTTTAACTAAATTTTTACTATATTATTGGTAAAAAAATAAAGAGAAGAGCAATAAAGGAAAATATAAAATTTGCATTATGCTGAATGATGAATTACTTAATAATGAATTTAAATTGACAAAAGGATTCTCGTGAATAAATTAACAAATGAAAGAAAAAAAATTTTAATAGAAAAATCTTATAATTCCAGAATAAAAGTATTGAAAATGATGGAAAATGGTGCATCGCACTTAGGCGGTGCGCTGTCTTGTTTGGATATATTAACTGTTCTTTTTAATGAAATATTAAGACATAATCCAAAAAATCCTAAATGGTTAAACAGGGATAGATTTATCCTTTCAGCAGGTCATAAAGCAATTGCACTATATGCTACATTACAAGATCAAGGATATTTTGACGAAAAAATTCTTTGGACTTTCAACAGATTTAGAACAAAAGTTCCCGAACATCCTGATGAAAAGTTGCTTCCGGGTGTTGAATTTCCAACTGGAGCATTAGGACATGGACTTTCAGTATCTTGTGGGATGGCAATTACCGCAAAGGTGATTAACAGTAACTGCAAATTTTTTACTCTTCTTGGCGATGGTGAATGCAGTGAGGGAACTGTTTGGGAAGCTGCGATGGCTGCAAGTCATTACAAACTTGATAATCTGGTAGCCATTATTGACTTAAATGGATTACAGGTAAATGGAAAGACAAAAGATATTATGAATTCTGCGCCTCTTGATAAAAAATTTTCTGCTTTTGGATGGGAAGTTCAGATTATTGATGGAAATAATTATGATGAAATATATAACGTGCTAAAAAGCATACCGCTAATGACCGGAAAACCTTCCTGTATTATTGCGCGAACTGTTAAGTGTAAAGGAATAAGTTTTGCAGAAGATGATTTTTCAACTCATCATTGCCATTGGGAGAAAGAAAAAATCAATAAAGCCATTGTTAACTTGAATGAGAATAAAAAGAAGGAGTTAGAATTATTTGAATGACAAACAAATAAACAACAATAAAACAATTATAGAGTATCCAAAAGATATTATAAGTTCAGCTTTGGTAGAGATTGGCAGCAAAAACAATAATATAGTTTTTATATCATGTGACACTTCATTAGGAACAGGAGCAAATGAATTTAAAAATAGATTTCCTCAAAGGCATATAGAATTTGGAATACAGGAACAAAATGCTATTTCTGCTGCTGCAGGGATGGCACTCATGGGGAAAATCCCTTATATAGGTGCTCATGTTCCTTTTATTACTTTGAAATGTGTCGAGCAGATAAGAAATGATTTATGCAAAACTAACCTAAATGTAAATATAATTGGCAGAGATTTCGGGTTACAAACCCCATCTTTAGGACCTACTCATATGATTATTGAAGATATCGGGGTGTTGAGAACTTTGCCCAATATAACTATTATTGCACCATCTGACGGTATTGAATACAGGAGTGCAATAATGGCAGCTTCTGAAATTGAAGGACCTGTTTATATAAGAGTTTCCAGGCAACCTGCAAAAAGAATAAACAATATAAATTATGAGTTTAAAGTTGGCAAGGGAAATTTGCTGGTTAGTGGCCAGGATATAACTCTTATAGCTACCTCAACAATGGTTGCCGATACTATTGATGCGGCAGAGATTCTGAAATTAAAAGGAATTAATGCAGAGGTTTTAAACATACACACCATTAAGCCTATAGATAAAAGCCTGATTTTAAAATCATGCACAAAAACAAATATTGCCGTTAGCATCGAAGAGCATTCGGTAATAAACGGGCTTGGTTGTGCAGTTGGAGAAATTTTAATTGAAAATAAACCAATGAAATTACTAAGGATAGGACTTAAAGATGATTTTGTTATTACAGGTGAAACCTATGATCAGTTGAAAAATTATTATGGCCTTACTGCTAAAAAAATTGCAGAAAAAGTTATTCATTTTATAAATACCTGACAGTTTTAAGGTATGGAAGAAATATTTATTGCTTTAAGTAATAATATTAAATTTAACCGGAGGACTGACGTATGTCTTTAAGGTACTTATTATCTATTGATCTTGGGACAACTGCTGAAAAATGTGTCTTTTATGATGAGACCGGTAAAGTCCGGGCAGAGGCCCAGCAGGAAATTAAAACTGTTTACCCTAAACCTGGACAGGCGGAAATACCGGCTATGCAATTCTATGAGTTAACCTGTGAAAACATAAAGAAATGTCTTTATACTTCAAAAATAAATCCAAAAGAAATTGCATGTATTTCTATTGATAGCTTGATGGGTGGAATTATTGGGATTGATAAAAATTATAACCCGGTTACTTATTATGATACTTGCATGGATACAAGGGATGCAAATGAAAGTGATTATGTTCTAAAAAATTTTGGTGAATTGGTGCTTGAAAGAAATGGCTCTTATTCGGTGTGGGGGCACAAATTGTTGTACTGGAAAAAAAGAAATGAATGGAATGAAATAAGGAAATTTATTCAACCCTCTGCTTTTGTTGCAGGGAAATTGGCAGGAATTACAGCAAAAAACTCTTTTATTGATCCCAGCTTTTTATCTTTTTCTGCATTAAGTAACTTAAGTACTTCAGAATGGTCTGATGAGTTGATTGAAGCCTTAAATATAGATATAGATAAACTGCCGGAAATTGTTAAGGCTACAGATATTATTGGAGTAACCACAAAAAAAGCTGCGGAGCTAACAGGACTGGCAGAAGGGATTCCAATTTGTGCAGGATGCGGAGATGTAACAGCAGGATTTATTGGGGCAGGCATAATAAAACCGGGGCAAATGGCGGATATATCAGGAACTGCAAATATACTTGGAATTAATGTAAGTGAATTTAAATATGATAAAAATGTTGCCTGCATGAAATCACCTGTAAGTAACAGTTATTATTTTATATCCAATGTTATGGGAGGCAGAACGCTCAAATGGTTTGCAGAAGAATTTTTTTCAGAGAAGAGAGAAGAATCATTAAAAACCGGAAGTAATATATATGGCTATCTAGACGAACAAGTTAAAAACATATCGCCAGGATCTGACGGATTAGTTGCCTTGATAGATTTGCAAGGCAGATTCTTTCCGCCTGATCCTTCGATGAGAGGGCTCTTTGTCGGTCATACATGGTCCCATACCAGGCTGCACTTTTACAGATCGATTTTGGAAGCAGTTGCATATGATCATTATTTAACCCGAAGTATAGTAAAAAAAATGTTTCCGGAACTTGATTTAAATTTAGTGGCTGCAATAGGCAGCGGTGCAAAAAGCAAAACATGGCTTCAAATAAAAGCTGATGTTTTGCAATTACCCTTTTACATATTGGAAAGAAATGACCTCTCTACTTTAGGAGCTGCAATAATAGCAGGCTTATCTGTAGGATTGTTTAAAAATATTGAGGAAGCATCAGAAAGATTTCTTAGCATAAAAGAAGTTATAAAACCTGTTAAAAATGCAGATAAGAAATATTTAAAATATGTTGAAGCTTATATACAGTCTTTAGATTTAATGCAGGAGATTTATAAAAAAATATTCTATCAATAATTGTTTCCTGCATGCCATTTATTTTTTGTAAAATTATTTAAAACCTTAAGAAATATAAGTTATGGGAACTATTAAAACAGGAATACATCAGCATGTTTTTACAAGTAAATTAGACAAAGAAAACCTTGATGTTCTTAATCTGGTAAAGGATATAGGTTATGATTCAGTTGACATAAATGTTAGAAATATAAGCTTATACGAGGCAAGAATAATAAAAAAAAGAGCAAACTCCTTAAACCTGACTTTAATGGGGGGTGGCTCGCTTCCAAAAAATATGGGTATATTATCAGATGTTAAAGATGAGCGGGATGGTGCAATAAACTATATAAAAAGTTTGATAGATAAAGTTGCTGAAATAGACTCAGACTTTTATGGTGGAGTAATTTATGCTCCATGTGGATTAATTACGGGAAGAAAGTTAGAAGAAAAAGAGCTAAGTCGTGTTATATATGCATTAAAGATAATTACATTATATGCAAAAAAATTTGGAATAAGAGTAGGAATCGAGCCGGCAAACAGGTATGAAACCTATGTTCTTAATACTGTAGAAGATGCGTTAAACATAATTAATAATATTGGCGAGCCTAATCTTGGAATTCTTTATGACACTTTTCATATGAATATAGAGGAGAAAAGTTTTTATAATTCCATAAAAGTTGCAAATAAAAAAATATTCCACATGCATGTCAACGAAAATGACAGAGGTATTCCCGGCAGCGGTCATATTCTGTGGGATGAAGTTTTTAAAGCTTTGAAAGAAATAGAATATAACAAAGTAATAACTATAGAAAGTTTTGTTGATGAAACCGTAGACATTGCTGCAGCTGCCTGTATATGGAGAAAACTTGCTGAAAGTCCGGAAATTCTGGCAAGACAAGGTTTGAAGTTTTTAAAATCAATGGCTGCAAAATACAAATTATAAGGAGAATTCAATTAATCAATTATAGTTTTACTTTATTTTCTCCGATTCTTCATTCTCCTGTTTTATCAAAGGAAGGTTGTTTTTGGTGATAATATCTATAAATTCAGTTTTTAAAAATCTGATACAGGTAGGAATGGTCGTTTCAAATCTCAGCATTTCTATGGAAAAATATGTATATGGCTGCGGCCTTGGCCCAATGTATGTATTGGAATTCAATAAGTACAATGTTCAAAATATGCATCTTTATGGAAAGAAAAAGAATTATTCAATGAATTTGGGTGTTTGCAACATTGGAGATGTGAGGTTTGAATTAATCGAGCCAATCAGCAGATCTATTTATTCTGATTATTTGGATAAATATAATGAAGGAATAATACATCATTTGAAACTTGGAGTTGATGACTATTCTAAAGTCATAGAATTTTTTAAATCCAATGGCATCAAAGTTATTCAGCACGGTGAGCAGTTAGGAGATATGGGGAAAAATATATATACATATCTTGACACAAGCGATAGCCTTGGATTTATTGTCGAGGTAGTACATGTAACTTCGGATTTTAAAAAGCCAAAGCCTGATTACTGGTTTCCGCAGAATAAAAAAATATTTTTCATGCCTGTGTTTAAAAAAGTTTTTAGAGTCGGGATAGTAGTAAAAAATCTTAACAATAAAATAAAAGATTATAAAAATTTATTTGGCATGGATCCAACAGTTGTAAAGGGTTTTAATATTAGAAATGTTAAGGACATGCGTGTTTATGACAGAAAAAAAAGTTATGATATTAAAGCCGGTTTTTATATGCTTGGTAATGTGCAGATTATGTTAATAGAACCTTTAAGTGAATCAATATTCTCGGATTTTTTAAAAAGATATGGTGAAGGATTACCGCACCATTTAGGAATAGAAGTCGAAGATTATGACAAAGTTTTATTTTTTTTTAAATCTAAAGGAGTTGAAATAATACAATCTGGCAATTATTTAAATAAACTGAAATATAGTTATCTTTCGACAAGTAGTGATTTATCTTATATTCTTGAAATAGCGCAAAAAAATAGATTTACCGATTTTTTTCCATAAAAAACTAAAATCGTACACTATTTTTTGCTTCTTATAATTGAGCGGAAACAGCTTGGATTTAATTTTGTAGATCTCTTAAATACTCTATAAAAATAACTAAGGTTTTCGAAACCAACCTGATAAGCTATTTCGGTAATAGTTTGATTGTTTTTTAATAAAAGTTCCTTTGCCTTATCAAGTCTTGTACTGATCAGAAATTCCTTAAAAGTAGATCCTGTAACCTTTTTAAAAAATTTGCAGAAATATTGGGTACTCATACATGCAGCTTTTGTAACTTGCTCAAGTTTTATTTTTTTATCATAGTTGTTGATAATTAGAAAAAATACTTCTCTTAACCTTTCAATATCTTTAAGGTTCTGATTATATACTGTCCTTGTATTTGAAATTTTTTCATTGTAATAATGAAGAAGCGACAATAATATTTCCTGAAGATATGTTTTTGCTGCAATAGCATAATAATTATTCTTGTTTTTTAATGTTTGATGCATATCGTAAATAAAACTGATAATATTTTCAGGAACATCTTTACCAGGTATCCGGTGGCTGAAATTATTGCTTTGGCAATAAAATGGGCTAAGGAATTTCAAGTTAACTTCGCTATCTCCAGGCTTATATATAAGCTCGGGCAGGAAGTAAAGAGATATCAGGTTAAGTCTTTGATTATGATCAGCTCTGGCTACATGAAGTTCCACATTGTTTATTACAAAAATGTCGCCATTCCTGGCAATATATTTTTTGTTTCCAACTATAAAATTGCCACTCCCGTCAATCACATATGTTATTTCCAAATAGTCATGATAATTTGGTGTCATAGCATAATCAATATAAAAATGAACTGGTTTGATAATTAAAGGCAAGTTTTTATCAAAATTTATATTGTGTTTACCCCCGAGAGTTATTTTTAAATCCCGGCTGGTTACCCAATGAGAATTTTTTGATAGTTCTAAATTTATTCTTTTCTTATCTATCATAATTTAAAATATTTTAAAAATTAAAATGTGATTTCAAAAACAATAATAAGGGATTTTAAGAAAATAAGCGAAATTAGTGCAAAAATAAATTAAAAATAAGGAAGTTTTTCACTAATTTTTTTTTTATTATAATCCTACAACGTAAAAAAAAGAAGGAAAAATAATGAATAAAAATACTAAATTTGGTGTAATTATAGGAAATAGAGGATTCTTTAACAGTGATTTAGCTCTTGAAGGCAGAAAAAAAATGCTAAACAAACTAAATAATTTAGGATATAAAATTGCAATTCTTCCTGAAGACGAAACTCCATCCGGTTCTGTTGAGACAATGGAAGATGCTAAAAAATATGCAAAATTATTTAAAGAAAAAAGTGAAGAAATTGACGGTATAATAGTTTCTCTGCCAAACTTTGGAGATGAATTAGGGATCATTAATACCATAAAACTTTCAAACTTAAATGTTCCGATTTTAATTCAAGCTTCTGATGATTATATAGATAAGGTTGACCTGAAAAACAGACGAGATGCTTTTTGCGGCAAACTCTCTGTTTGCAATAATTTTTACCAGAATAAAATTCCTTTTACAGACACTCTGGAGCACACGATTGATATAGAGAGTGAAATATTTTCGGAAGACATCTTCTTTTTTGAAAAAGTCTGCCGGGTTGTTAATAAAATTAAGAAAGCCAGAATAGGGATGATTGGTACAAGACCTGCAGCTTTCCAGACCATGAGGATTAGTGAAAAAATTTTACAAGATTCAGGTATAACGGTTATCCCTGTGGATTTGTCAGAAATAATTTTTAGAGCTTCAAATCTGAACGATAAAGATGATTTCGTGCAGGAGCAAAAGAAATATCTTTTAGAATATGGAAACATACCAAAAGAAATAACCCAAAACAGCATATTAAAGCAATCAAAACTGAGTGTAGCTGTAAATGAATGGGTAGAAGAAAATAGTATAGATGCTTTAGCAGTTCAATGCTGGACGTCGATACAAAATAATTACGGGTGTGCTGCCTGTGCAACAATGAGTATGCTTGGCGAAAGATTGATACCTTCAGCATGTGAAGCAGATGTTGCCGGTGCTGTT
>JAMDDL010000181.1 GCA_023488645.1 Actinomycetota bacterium
AATTAAATATTTATAGAAATTTTTATCTCCTGTTTTTACCTTAGACTCTGCATTTATATTATTAATTTCACTTATTATTTTTTCCTGCGGCTTACTGCTGATATTTATGAACTTTACGTCCCTTGGATAAAGATTGTAAGCCATTTCAGACTCAATATATACCTGTTCTCCCCTGATTAAAACTATTATATTTTCATTTTCAGGAATTTTACTATCCGCCCAGCTTATGAATTTTTCAAAATCATAAAATCCAAGATAAGTATTTTTAAAGTCTCCGCTTAAAATGTTTTTTCTGTAAGAATCATAATAACTTTTTACATTTAATATTTCATTTTTAAAAAAATAAACTGAAAAAATAAATAAGATTATAAGAACTGAGCCAAATATTATTTTTGCCGTCATAACCTTTCCGCTGATAAGTTTTAATGACCAGGTTACCGCTAAAATAAACAACAATCCTATATAAGCCGGGATTAAAAATCTGTTTATTTCCCTGATATTAAAGTTTTCTCTGAAGAATCTGTTTATATAAGAATCCAGCGGAAATAACGCCCGTTTATTAAAACTGACATTATTTATAGTTATATTAACGCCTTCAACATCAGGAACTTCAATCATAAAAGATGAAATCTCTTTATCCAACTTCCAGTTTTTATTTTCACTAACGGCAGCAAAATAATTATGTGAAAAACAGTCAATATAAATTTTGATATTTTCCTGATTTAAAGGCGCATAACTTTTTTCATTTTCATATTTCCATTTTATATTTATACTGCCTTCAGGAAAATCAACACCGCCATTATTTTTAGCATTTAAGTTAAGTTTAAAGTAATTTCCAGGATTTGCAGCAGATGAACTGACAAGAAAAATTTCCAGATAATTTTGCCCCTTGAATATCTTATCTATCGCTCCAACTTCTGAAATCTTCTTATTTTTCAGCCGGTCTTCATCTATCTGAAGTAAATCTGATTTCTCAAAAATTTTTTCATCTTTTTTATCTGAGGAAAAATTTGAAATATCCAGATTGCCTGACAGGTTTATAAAAAAAATATTTTCAGATGCAGCAGGAAATAAGAACAAAATTGAAAATGCCAGTAAAACAGTAAATATAAACAAAACAATTATTTCTTTTGCAAGTAAACCTGCCTGATTATTTTTATAAACCTGCTTCACTTATCTCCTTTTCTATACCTTCTTCAAATGGGATTGGAGAAAATCTAAAATCCTTTTGGGCTTCATTATAGGAATAAGCCTTGTCAATCTTCATGCGCTCAATCTGATCAGAATTAAAGTCTGACTTTTTTACTATTTTTTTATAAATATTTACTGCAAATTTTGATGTCCCGATAGGCAATTTTATTATTCTGAAGTTTCTTTTTAATTTATTTCTAACTATTTTCAGCATTTCATTGTATTCAATGGCATTTTTGCCGCAGATTTCATAAGTTTTTTTGAAAGTTAACGGATTCCCAAGAACACTTGATACTGCACTTGCAACATCATCAACATAAACAGGCTGTATGAGATTCTTACCGCTTCCAAAAATTACAAAAAATCCTCTTTTCTTAATAAAGTTAAGCATTTTATAGAAGTTATTATCATCCTCACCTCCATAAATCATTGTAGGCCTCAGTATTGTGTAAACCATTCCTGATCTTTTAATTAAATCTTCCGCCTCAAGCTTTAATTTTTTAATCTTATTTTCTGTCGGGAGCAAAGCGGTTGTTGAACTTATAAATACCGCTCTTTTCAAACCGCATTTTCGGGCTGCATCTATGAAATTTTTAACAAACTCTACATATTCAAGTCTTATCATATAAATTGCTGAATCTGAACCCTTAAGGCCATAAATCAGGGAATCAGCGCTATAAAGATTGCCACTGGCAAGGTTGAGTTTTTCTCTGTATTTTTCCTTAAGAGAAAGCAGTTTGTTCTTTGCTGCTTCACTCCTGAAAAGGCATTTTATGTCTTTTTCGTCTTCAAGCAGTTTTTCAACAACCCTTTTCCCCAAAAAGCTTGTTCCGCCTGCAACATAAATCATTTCAAATCACCATCTGCTTAATTATATATAAATAAATTTAAGAAAATTATTCATAAAAAGAGTAATAAATAATTAAAAATATTTTTATTCTCAAACCGGTTATTTATATTTATTTATTTTAAAACTTCACATTTTACTGAAATACAATCATTCAATTAAAATATTAAATTTTTTAAAACCGGCCGGAGATATTTTACTGAAATTTTTTCTATCAAAGGTCAGAATATTATTTATTTTAAGTCTTTCGGAAACAGCAATAAAAACTGCATCAGTAAAACCAATTTCAAGAGCAGCATATCTTTCCAAAATATCGGCTGCTCTTTCAATATCTTTATTTTCAATAAGTTCGATATGAAAACTCTTTAAAATTTCTTTTAAAAACAGGATTTCAACTTCTTTTGAAATATTTAAGCCAATTAAACTGCAAACTTCCTGAACAGTTGCAAGAGGTATGACGTAAGTCAAAATGTTGTTTTTCTTAAGATAATCTGCAGCTTTAAGGTGATTGTTATCACTTTTGTCAACTGCTGCTATCAAAAAACTTGTATCAGCTAAAACTATCAATTTTATTTCTCCAAAATTTTTAACAACTAAATTTTAAAAAACAGCAAAATTTAAAAGCAGGAAAAAGAAAGATCAAATTTTTTTGTTTTTTTTAACATGCCTGTTTCCTTCAGTAGAAAGATCTCCAAGATTGCTCCTGCCGATTCCGATAATTCCGAATTCATGTTTTTTTAAATTTTTAGACAGATATTGCATAACAGCTTCCCTTACAATCATGGTGACAGACTTTCCTTCAAGCCTTGCCATATTCTTAAGGGAAATCATCATATCTTTTTCAAGAAGTACGTTTGTCCTGTCCTTGTCCAAGTTCTTCTCCGCTAATTTTTCTTTTTGTTATCTTTAAATTATGCTTAATTATTATTTATTATTTTTCATAATTTTTTTGCAAATTATGCTTGAATGAGTTAATATTAATATAAATAATAATATTAACATTAATATCATTTATAATAGACGATTAAAAGTAAATATTCAAGTACGATTTATTTTTTCCAAATAAAAAAGCAGACAGAGCTAAATAAATGATTTTAACTGTAATCAGATTAACGGCAGCTTTATTATCATTTCTTTTTATAGGCTATCCTTTTTCCTACCTTTTGCTTGTCAAATCCGGAAATGCTGCGAGTGAATTTGAAGCTTATCAAAGGTACAGGATAATTTACGGCCGTATCTTTATGATAATTATTAGCTTTTACATCGGGGCATTAATTTCATGTCTTTACTTAATTATAATTTCACTTATTGGAATTCATTATAGTTTGTTTCAGATTATTGTTTTTTGTTCCTTGTTTTTTGTTTATTCAATGATTCTTATGATCAGATATAAAAGAAGGCTTTTAAGTATCTCCGGTTTTCCTTATACAAATATCGAAAATGCGTTTTTTTTAAACAGGCTGGGCAAGAAAAAAGGAATGAATAAAAACCCAAGCTATGAACAATTAATTCTGCATAAATCCAGTATATCATCAAGGATTTTATCTTTTAAAAATAAACTTAAAAATGCTAAAAGAATTGAAAGCTTGATAAATATTTTTATGATTGTTTTAATAATCATAAATATTTTAATTGTATTGTTTTTTGCGCTGCTTTTTCCTGTCAGATTCTGGGATGCAATTTCAAGCTGGGGCTTAAAAGCAAAAGCATTTTTTATTGATAAAACAATGCTTGATTTTTACATAAAGCATGATTATTCGTTTTCCGCAGTTTCGTATCCTCCATTTTTATCTTTATTTCAAACCTGGATTTTCTTATGGATTGGAAAAACAGACGAGAATCTCGTTAAGATAATATTTCCGGTTTTTTACTCTTCCGGTATTTTTCTTGTTTTCAGTTTCTTTAAAAAGAAATTCAGCAAAACAATATCACTGATACTTGCATTTATTTTTGCATCAATTCCCATGATTGCCGATCATGGATATATAGAATATTCAAACTTGCTGTTTTCAATAATTCTGTTTATTGCAGTTTATTTTTTCTCAAGCTTTATTTCAAATGAGATTGCCGAAATCAATGCATGTTCGGAAAAGAAAAGAAACATTATTGAAAAAGTAAAAATGTTTGTCTTTGAGCAACAGAACTATATGACTCTTGATTTTAAAATATATGACAGCATTGAATCAGTTTTTAAAAATGCTCATAGTAGCGAAGCTAAAACTGCCGGCATAAATACAGAATTAAACAAAAATTTAAATGAAAATATACGGCAAAGAAATTCAGGCAGTCAGGATATAAAAAATAGCGCAAATCCGGTGTCCATAAGAATAGACAGGTTAAGAAAATATTCCCACCTATATCTATGCGCTATATTTTTCGGTATTCTGGCGCTAACCAGGAGTGAGGGTATTTTTTACTGCGCTTTATTTCTGATAATTGATCTGATTGTTTACTTTTACGGGTTTGCAAAAAAATCAATCCTGAAGAGCAGATTTAGAAAGGTTTTAATAACTGTAGGTGAATTTTTCTACACAGATAAAAATCATGAATGGTGGAAAAATATAAACGGAAAATTTATAAGAAACGGAGATTCTCCGCTTATTCATTTAAGCCTGTTTTTAAAAAAAGTATTTCTGCCTGCCATACTTTTATTTACCATTTACCTGCCATGGCTTTTATTTAAATTAAAACTTGCCCTGCCTTTTGCAACTATTGAATGGCAAAAAGCCCTTGGTTCTGACATAGGTTTTGATTTCATTTTAACAGGTATTAAAAGAGCACTTTCAAGCTTTTTACTGGAATTTGTTTATTCATCTTTTGACTCAACTAAAGCATTTTTTGGTTCATTTTATGGTCCTGTTTTAATAATCCTTCTGATTTTATTTTTTGCTGCAATTAAAAAAGCTTTTACAAACGGCGGGCTTGTATTCTTTTTGTTTGTATTGCTGGTTCTTGCAGCTTCATTTGTTTCTATTATCTTCGTACCCCAATTTGAAGGTTCGATTGAAAGGTATATTCTTCCTGCTTTTCCACTTGCATATTACTGGATTTTATCAAGTATGTTTAAAATTAAACCCGAAAACGGCTTAATAAAATCTTAGAGACATTCTATTACTTTCATCAGCCTGTATGTTACTATCTGCTAATTTCGTACATAATCCTCATATGAGAAATAAAATTGTTCAGATCTTTCTCGAGGGATGCAGAAGCATCAGAGAGTAATTCTAAAAGTTCCCTGATTCTCTTAAAGGAAAGTTCAAAACCATATACATTTCGAAAAACATGTCTGAAGCTGCGGTAATGATTAAGTTTCTGTGCAGTTTCAGTAGAAATTACCGGAACACGCAATCCGGGGACATCAAGCGTCATCTGCTCGAGTAATTCTTTATGCCATTGGTCACCCCGATGAGAACTTTTATCTATATTAATTGCTACAGTCTTGAAGATACTTTCAATAGCAGAGTAATAGTCATGCAGGATAGATCCAATAATTCTTACCGAAGCAGAATCATCAATAGAAAAACCACCTATTGTTGTTGCAGTAATCTTAGGTAGCAAGCCATATCTTTTAAGTTCTTTTTCCAGGCTTGTCAGTTTCTCTTTTTCCTGTTTAATTCTTGCCTCTGTCAATAAATATTCTTCAGTTGTCATAACTCTACCCCTTTCTTATAGGCTTCAAGGATAAGGGATTTGCTGGCATCTTCTTCGCAAACCACACTGACAGGTATTGGAGATACTATTTCTTCTACCTTAATATACATATCCCAAAAAGATCTTTTAAATTCCTTAACTAAAAGATCTATGTCTGACCCTTCTTTAAAATAACCTGAAGCCAGTGAACCATATAGAATTACCTTACTGGCACCAAAATCTTTTTTAATTAACTTGGCTGCAGCTTTTGCTTTTTCCCATGCCTGTTTGGTAAGAATTTCAAGATTTTGACGATTCTGTAAATCAATTTTGTATTTTAATCTTTTAAATTCCTGCAGCTTGCTTTTGTTTATCATGACCTTTACTTGCTAATTTATTGCAAAGACTTATATGATTTATAATTACTTTCAGTTTTATCACATTTGAAATTATTTTTTATTTTATCATAAAAATATATCCTTTAGGGAACAATTATATCTCTTTTATTGTGGTAATAATTGCCTCGGGGTCGCAATGGATGCGAAATCTTGAAAATCTCCCTTCACCAAGGCCTTTTGAAACTTGAAGAACAAAATTCTTAAAATAAAAAAGACCTGCAGCATATTTTGTTTTTAAACTGCAGCCTGAAATTAACGCTCCAATTTTAGGAATTCTTATTTGACCTCCATGAGTATGGCCTGCAAAAACAATATCTATTCCATTTACCGCCAGGTTAACAAGTGCATAACTGTCAGGAGTGTGAACCAAGGCTATTTTTAACATTTTGCTGCTTCTTAATTCATGATATTTAGTTACAGATAAGATAAAAGTTTCCTTATATTCCTGTGTCTTTTTTATTTGTTCTGTATTTATCAGATATCTGTTTTTCTGATTTTCAGGTATTTTATCCTCCAGTATTTTTTCTGCTTCTGAAATGCTTTTCCCTTTTTTTAAACCGTGCTGTTTATTTTCATCCCCAACACTACCTTTGAACTTGCTGTCTTTAGAGATATCTGTCATGTTAAAGTCTCTTAATATTAAATTTTCAGGAGAAATATTAGTTATTTTTATATCACTGATGTCTTGAAAGATTCCTGAAAGGGATTTTTCCAAATCCATCTTATTTATAATGGGATCATCCACTCCGATAATATCAATCTCATTATAACCTCCAATATCTTTAAGGATAATACTTTCATTCTGCAGTACTTTTATTTCTGCAAATTCCAACTTTTTCCTCAGTCCCTCAACATCATTTTTCCTTGAATATGATTCTCTCTTTTTAAACATGTTCTTAATAAATTCTACAGGTTTTTTATTATAATAATCATGAGCGCCAAAAACAGCATAAATACCATATCCGGCTTTCAGTGTTTTTAATGTTTCAATAAGCTTATCCTGAAGTTCATTTTTTTCCACCATGTCTCCAGTAATAAAAATAAAATCATAAGTTTCAAAAGAAAGAGTCTTGATAAAATTTTCAAGCTTTTTACCCTTAAAATCTTTCCTTAAATGAAAATCTGATAAATGAAGTATTTTAAGTGGATGCTCATTCCTTTCTAAATTTGAAAGATTATCTTCTATGGCATTGCCTGCATGATTGCTGCTGCCTGTTATTGGCTTTACATAAATAGTATTATTTACAATTTTGAAATTTGTTACTTCAAACCTGAAGGCATACCATAATAAAGAAACGATGACAAAGACAATAATTATGGTAATTAAAATTATTAATATAATTTCTGCTGTCATTTTTTTATTCTTTATTATTTCAATATTTTATTTTTCATCTTTACCAATGCTTATGCCAGATTCTTTTTGAATACAACAACTTTTTTGTCTTAGTATTTTCTAACTCTTCATCTGGTAATTATAGTTAAGAATAATATCATAAAGATACTATGTATTAATAGATTTGAGATTT
>JAMDDL010000037.1:0-4707 GCA_023488645.1 Actinomycetota bacterium
CACTTGGAAAATCCGCAAGTTCTGCAGATATAACAGCCGCCTTCAGGTTCCATAATTCCGCCGCATCCTTCTTCGGGGCAGATCATCAGAGATTTAGGCCCGCTTGCAAAATCAAGATCAAATTTGTTGCTTCCATTAAGATAAAATTCCAGAGCCTTGCTTATAGCATCCGGACAGGATAATACATGCGAATTTCTGTCAGCTATACAGGTTACACATCTTATTCCCCGAATCTGGTGTTTTATTGATTCAATATCTATACCTGAACGAATTGCTATGCTTATAAGTCTGCTTACTGCCTCAGAAAGAGCAGCACAACCTTCTTCTCCTGTATTGGTAAATACTTCACAAATTCCTTTTTCATCAGAATTTACGGTAACATACAGCTTTCCGCAGCTCCCAATAATATATTTTTTTGTCATTCCATGGGTTATCTCCGGTCTTGGACGGGGTTTTATTGGAGCATGCAATTCATCTTCCTCTTTTTCTTCTCTTATAAGCTGTTTCCCATCCTCTGTTTTTGCTTCTGCAAGCTTTCTTAAACCTTCCCGAACAGTTATTTCCGGTTTTTCTTCTTTTAACTGGTCTTTTTCCTTTTTCCCAACAGTTAAAACTTGAGACTCGCGGCTTTTATCTCTGTAGATGGTAATCCCTTTGCAGCCAAGCCTGTACGCAAGCATATAAACATCTTCAACATTATTAACAGTTGCATCAGCAGGAAAATTAACAGTCTTTGAAACTGCGTTATCCACAAATTCCTGAAAAGTTGCCTGCATTCTTACATGCCAGATTGGTGTAATATCATGAGCTGTTACAAAAATTCTTTTGTATTTCTCGGGAACTTCTTCGATCTCCTTAAGGCTTCCCTTCTCCGCAATTTTTTCCATTAACTCCATGGAATAAAATCCTTCTTCCATCGCAATTTTTTCAAAATAAGGATTTACTTCAACCAGTTTATCATTATCCATAACATTTTTTACAAACGAAATTGCAAAAACAGGTTCTATCCCGCTGGAACAGCCTGCAATAATGCTTAATGTGCCTGTTGGCGCAATGGTTGTTGTGGTAGCATTTCTTATTTTATAACCATCAGGAGTATCATATACACTGCCCCTGAAATTAGGAAATTCTCCTCTTTCATCAGAAAGATCCCTTGATGCTTCTTTGGAAATATCATTTATAAAGCACATAATATTCTTACTGATTTCAAGAGCCTGCTCGCTGTTATAAGGAATTTCCAGCATCAGCAGCATATCAGCTAACCCCATAACTCCAAGTCCTATCTTTCTGTTTCCCTTTACCATATTAGTAATCTTATCCAGAGGATATCTGCTGACATCAATAACATCATCCAGAAATCTTACAGAAGTCCTGATTACTTCCCTTAGCTTTTCAAAATCAATAGACTTTATTCCATCATCTTCTTTTACCATATTGGCAAGGTTTATAGAACCAAGGTTGCATGCCTCATACGGTAATAAGGGTTGTTCGCCGCAGGGATTGGTGCTTTCAATGACGCCGATATGGGGAGTTGGATTATCTTTATTGAGCCTGTCAAGAAAAATAATTCCCGGATCTCCGTTTTTCCATGCCTGATAAACAATCTTTTCAAAAACTTCCCTTGCTTTATACCGGGTAACTGCTTCTTTGGTTCTGGGATTTAAAATATCGTATTCTGCATCATTCTCTACTGCTTTCATGAAAGCTTCTGTCACTCCGACAGATATATTGAAATTGTTTAACTTTTCGTTATCTTCTTTTGCAGTAATAAATTCCAAAATATCAGGATGGTCAACTCTTAAAATACCCATATTGGCACCTCTTCTTGTTCCACCTTGCTTAATAGTATCAGTTGCAGCATTAAAAACTGTCATGAAGGAAATAGGTCCACTGGATACACCTTTTGTTGAAAGAACAACGTCATTCTTCGGTCTGATGTTGGAAAATGAGTAGCCCACTCCTCCGCCGGATTTCTGGATGAGAGCAGTTTCCTTGAGAGCTTCAAAAATTGAAGCCATTGAGTCACCAACTGGCAGAACGAAGCATGCAGCAAGCTGCTGAAGCTCCCTGCCTGCATTCATTAAGGTTGGAGAATTTGGAAGAAAATCCAAATCTGTCATAATGTCAAAAAATTTCTTTTCAATTTCCCTGATTTCGGATTCTGATTTATTATAATTTCTTTCAGCTGAAGCTATATTTTTTGCAACCCTTAAAAACATATCACGGGGCTCTTCTAAAAGATTTCCATATTCATCTCTTTTAAGATACCTTCTTTCTAAAACTGTTATCGCATTTTTTGTAAGACTTATTTGCTTTTTTGCATAATAATCTTTATATGGATCTTTAGAGCTAACCCTCTCTAAAACATCATTATTGCTTTCGGATATTAAATTTTCTTTTTTTTCTTCCATTTTTTCTCCAGGATTAATAATTTTTTAAATAAATCTGTCTGAAAGATTAAAATTTTCTTTTGTATCCTTAAAATTTCTTAAAGCTCAGATGTCTTACTATTATTTTCAGTAAATTTGGTTTAATATCACTTTCAGGGAAAATTTATATAAAAAAATAATAATTTTATTATATATATTAATATATATTGTATTTGATATTATTTTAAACCACAATATATTGTATGTCAATATAAAATTTAATTTTTATACCTTAATTGCATGGAGATAACAAGAATATAATGACAGTTGCTCTGCATATGGATAATAATATGCTTTAAACCTATTGCAATAAGGCTACGAATATGTGAAATAGATAATTACTACTCATGAAGATAGTACATCTCAATTATCTGACATAGAACTTTTGGAACGTACCGTGCTCTAAAACATCATTTACAATAATAAAACCAATATAAATAATTTAATTGCTATGAAGCTAAAGCCTTTTTTGCAAAGTCAAATACAGGAATTTTAATACTTTTTACTGGTTTGAATTTATCCTTTGCAAATTTAAGAAGTTCATCGGTAACTTCCGGAGAATAAATTTTTTCCCCGCACTTCATACATACCTCAGCAGGAACATTCTGTACAAGAATATATTTACCACTCTCTTCGTAGTAAAATGTCACAATTTTTTTCTCTAATTTACCACCGCAAAAAATGCACTTCAACTTAAATCACCTCCGGATTTCATAATTAATCCATTCAGAAGATTCTGGTTCATAAACTGTAATAATTATAACTGTTGGCGGTAATGAAACTTGAACATGTAAGTTCCTTCCCTTTTTGTTCTTCCATAAATGAGGCAACTCGGGTAATATTTATCATCAGGATATTCCTCAATAATTTCACCACTTGTTATAATATCTTCCACCTCAAAACGATCTATGGATCTGCTGATCATTCTTTTTACAGCATGATCTGAAAAACGATAATCTCCCTTTTGAATTTTATCTATAATTTTTTTTATTCTCATTTTTCCAAATTATATCATATTAAATAAATATGAAATAATTTTAGTGATATTAATAAAAATTTATAAACGAAGAAAGGACTCTTAAAAATGAGACTCGCTAACTCTTAGTGACAGATGAAGCGGACACTTAATTTTATTAAGAACTAAAAAAAACTTTAAAAAAAGCTATTAGTTAAAATAATAAAAAATTGAGGAAATAAATAAGAATTTGTTTTAAAATAAAAATGGTTTTTATCCTCTGAGGAAATTTAGATATGAATCCTCAGCGGCAAAGACTTGCTGATTTATAAAATAATTATATTAAATAATTGATATTATAAAAATTTAGCAGAAAGACTCCTGAAATTAAAAGCTTAACTATTAAACCATTTTTAAAATCAAATCTTAAAAAAAACAAAGGAAAATTTTTAATAGGCGGAATAGATGACGCTACAAAATGCCCGTGCATTGGCAGCATTTTTATTGCTGGTGTTACGGCAGATGTAAGAACCATCAAATACTGGAAATCCATTGGAGTCAAGGACAGCAAACTTGTAACTGCCAAAAAAAGAGAAAAGCTTTCAGAAGTAATAAAAGAAACCGCAATCAGATATATAATCAGAGAAATTACTCCCGAAACCATTGATGATAAAACCTTTAATCTTAATGAGTGGGAAATAATAAGGGTGCTTGAATTAGCAGGAGAACTTCTTGATTTTACTGAAATATCTTTGCAATCCATAAAATGCCTGTATATTGATAACTGGGAAATATCCGAGAAAAGGTTTAATGAAAGATTTAATTCCCTGGATGATGAGATTGTGCTTTCAAAGATGAATGGAAAGGGAGTATGTTTAAAAATGGGATTGCTAAAGCAAATTAAAATAGTTCCCAAACATCAGGCTGATGAAAAATATATAGTAGTTGGCGCGGCTTCAATTCTTGCAAAAACATCCTCGGATGAACAGCTTAGGATATATCGCGAGCAATATGGGGATTTTGGAAGCGGAAATCCAGGAGATCCCAAAACCCGAAGATTCATCTGGGACAACAAGAATAATAATGATGTTCCTATTATTAGAAGAAGCTGGCAAACTTATATGAATATTGTAAATCTTGTGGATTTTTCACTGGATTCCTTCAAGAAGAATACAAAAACAAAAAGGAAGTATACAAAAAAACCTTCAAAATAAAAACAAAAAATATCTATGCTTAATATAAAAGGCAAGTGAAAAAAGTATCTTAAAAATTATTGTAATTTTTGTATTTTATCTTATAATTAATATGCAAACCGTTTTGTAA
>JAMDDL010000037.1:5139-7540 GCA_023488645.1 Actinomycetota bacterium
AATCCTTCAAAGCATGCACAGGAAATATTAAAAGATTTAAGGAAAATATTATAAATCTTTATTTAATAGTTATGCTTTTTCTTTTATTTACTGCCATGTTAATAATGCTGATTGCAAGTACCGGCAGAAGGGAGCAGATGATTACAACACCCCACTGGGAAATATTTAAGCTTTGAGTCTTAAATATGCTTTGCAGAAATGGTATGTAAATAATTCCAGCCTGCAGTATTAAAGAAGCCAGTAATGACAGATTTAAAAATTTATTGGCAAAAAGGCCTCTCTTGAATAATCCTGTGCTGTTGAACCTGAAATTGTAAGCATGAAGCAGTTGTGTTAATACCAGTGTTGTAAAAACTGAGGTTTGAAATAACTCTCTTGTGTGAATAATATTTTGGTTGTCAAATAGCTTCGGTCCTAAAAAATATACAGATAATGCGCCCAGGGTTAAGATTAGTCCCTGCCATAAAATCATTATAATATTTGATTTTGAAAGAATGCTTTCCTTGTTTTTTACTGCTTTTCTATCCATGATATTTTTTTCTGCAATATCAACTCCAAGAGCAAGAGCGGGAAACCCGTCAGTTATTAAGTTCATCCATAAAATCTGCACAGGTATTAATGGGATATATAAATCACCAGAAGGAATACCCAGCATCCTGAAAATAAAGCTTCCAAAAACTATTGATACAAACATCAGCAGGACTTCGGAAATGTTGCATGAAAGAAGAAACAAAATGAATTTTTTCAGGTTATCAAAAATAACTCTTCCTTCCCTAATTGCCTTAATTATTGTTGCAAAGTTATCATCGGTTAAAATCATCCTGCTTGCTTCCTTGCTTACATCAGTTCCCGTTATCCCCATTGCAATCCCTATATCCGCTTTTTTTAAGGATGGGGCATCATTTATTCCGTCTCCTGTCATTGCAACTATATGATGGTTTTTCTTTAGTGCTTCAACAATATCAACCTTATTTTCCGGAGATACTCTTGCAAAAATACTGATATTTTCAATTTCTTTCTCAAGCTCTTCAGCAGACATCCTGTCCAGGGCTGATCCCTCAATTATTTTTTCGCCAGGTTTTAATATCTTAAGCTCTTCCCCTATTGCCTTTGCTGTAAGAAAATGATCTCCTGTAACCATTATTACTTTTATATCTGCTCTTCTGCATAGCTCTATTGCCTCATAAACTTCCGGTCTTGGCGGATCAATCATACCCACTGTTCCGCAAAAGATAAGGTTATGTTCCTCGCGGGGTATTTCTTTTTCGTCGGGAAGTTCTTCAATATATTTAAAGGCAAATGCAAGATTTCTTAAAGCCCTGCCAGCCATTAAAACTGTTTGCTTCTCAATTTCCCCTATATCATTTTTGGTAATATCATAAACACTGCCATCTTTTAAAATAAAAGCGCACCTTTTTAAGATTTCTTCAGGGGCACCTTTTGTAAAGATAATATAACCTTTTGGATTGTCAGGATCCTGTTCTGAAAAAACAGCTTTATTTCTTAAATAATCCAGTTTGTAAGTAAAGCTGGCCGGATTAAGTTCATGGACCGTTGTCATCATTTTTCTGGAGGAGTCAAAGGGTTCTTCTATTTTCCTTGGCATTTTTAATTCATAGTAAGGCTTGGTAAGGTTAAAAATCCTGCCCATTTCAATAAGGGCAGTTTCTGTTGAATCACCCAGCATCTTATGACCTTTTTCATCTATGTAATATGCATCATTATTTAAAACAGCATTTTCAAGAAGTATCATCAAAGCCATGTTACTGTCAAAATCCATATAAATTTTTTCAAGCAACATGGGAATTTTCTTTTCATCAGGGAGAGCCGGCTTTTCCTTTTTAAATTTATCAAGCAGTCTGTCGTATCCGGAAATTTCCTTTCCTCCTGCAAAAATTTTTTTTACAGCCATCCTGTTTTCTGTTAATGTCCCTGTTTTATCAGTACAAATTACTGTGACTGCGCCTAAAGTTTCAACAGAGCTTAACTTTCTTATAATTGCATTATTTTTTGCCATTCTCTGAACGCCTAATGCAAGAGATATTGTAACTATTGCCGGAAGTCCTTCAGGAATTGCAGCAACTGCAAGCGCAACTGCAACAAGAAGCATTTCAACTACGGTATTTCCCTTTAAAATTCCGGAAACAAATACAATAATGCTGATTACTATGCAGATTATTCCGATTTTTCTTCCAACAGATTTAAGTTCCTTTTGAAGAGGGGTTGCTTCTTCCTCCTCCTGTACAAGGCTGGCTATCTTTCCGATTTCAGTAGCTTCTGCAGTCTCAACAACAACTGCATGGCATCTGCCTTTTACAATTGTAGTTCCGCTAAAAACAATATTTTTTCTGTCCATCGGACCGATATTTTTATCTTTTATTATTGTTGAATGTTTTTCTAC
>JAMDDL010000091.1 GCA_023488645.1 Actinomycetota bacterium
CCTTCAAGTCTGATTCTCGGATCAAGAATTGCATAAATTATATCCACTATCAGATTTATAAAAACAAAAATTAATACTAAAACAATTGTTCCGCCAATAACTACCGGAGCATCTCTTTGCAGTATGGCAAGATAAATAGTTCTTCCAACTCCGGGCCATGCAAAAATTGTTTCAGTTAAAATTGCCCCTCCCATTAAAGTTCCAAGATCAATTCCAATATATGTTACAACAGGAATCATTGCATTTTTTAAGGCATGTTTATATATAACGGTATTATTTGATAATCCTTTTGCATATGCTGTTCTGATATAATCATTTGACATCACATCAAGCATTGTACTTCTGGTAATCCTTGCTACAAATGCTGTGGAAACTGAAGCAAGCGTAATTGCAGGCAATATATAATATCTTAAGCTTCCATCGCCCATTCCTGACATTGGAAGCCATCCAAGTTTAAGACCAAATCCAATTTGAAGAAGCATTCCCAGCCAGTACACCGGAACACATACAAGAACAGTAGTGGAAACTGTGACAAGTACATCCAGAAATGAATATTTCCGGACGGCTGATATTATTCCGGCAATAATTCCTATAATAGTTTCAATTATTATTGCTGCCAAAGCAAGCCTGATGGAATTGGGGTAATGTTCTGCCAGTATCGAATTAACTGACCGTCTGTATCTGTATGAAGTACCAAGATCACCTTTTGAAAGTTGTTTTATATATCTCCAGTATTGTACATAAATGGGCTTGTCTATTCCCATTTTTTCTCTTAAATTTTGTAGTGCCTGTGGAGTAGCACCTTTTTCAAGTATTAATTTTGCAGGATCTTCCGGGATAATAAACATCAGCACAAAAAGCAGAATTGTTATTCCTATTATTACAGGAATAATTTGCAGTATCCTTTTAATAATATAATAAAACATTTTTTATTTCTTAAAACTTTAAAAAATATGTTAAATATATGTAACTTATTTTAAAATATGTCATTTTATAATTTTTTTTTATTTTTACAATATTTTTTTATATTTATTCTTACATACTTTATAGCCTGCACTTAAGTGCAGGCTATAATCAATTTTCCTTAAATATTTTTTAAGTATAAATACTTTGTTTGTTTGTTTCTTATTTATCCAGCCAAACCGGAGCTAAATTGTAATTTTCCATATTATCAAGAATGAAGTCCTTCACATATGGCTGTATTATTCTTCTGGTTCCATAGAAATAAATAGGTGCAAAAGCTGCATCCTTAAGTATCATTTTTTCAACTTCACGGTATTTGGCAATTCTCTGATCTTTATCAACTGTGCTTCTTGCTTCTATAAGAAGTTTGTCTACTTCAGGATTGTTATATTCAGAATAATTATCAGAAGACTTGGAATAAAATAACGGATACAGGAAGTTATCCATTGTCGGATAATCAGCCAGCCATCCAAGTCTGTAAAATATTATTTCTCCAGCTTTTGCCTTTTCAAGCATTGTTCCCCATTCAAAGCCTTCTACTTCTATCTTGATGCCTATTTTAGCTGCATCAGCCTGAATAGCTTCTGCAATTTTTTCATGACCTGCACCGGTGTTATACCCTAAGTTCAAAACAGGCAGATCCTTACCTTCGGGATAGCCTGCTTCAGCTAATTTTGCTTTTGCTTTTTCAAGATCAAATGTAAATTCCATTGCATTTTCCTGAAATCCGGGAATTCCAGGCGGAACAAAACCTGTTGCCGGAGTTGAAACACCTTCACTTATTATTTCGCATATATTTTGCCTGTCAATCATATAGTTAATAGCTTCTCTTAAAGCAAGATTATCCTTGAAGGGTTCTGCATTAAGATTCATTCCATAATAATACAATCCAAGCATTGGATGAACTATAACTCCGTCCTTCCACTTTGGATCAGCTTGAGTAGCTTTCACCTGTCCTACAGGAATTTCTGTATATTCAAGATTTCCTGCCTGAAATTCAAGAAATGCAGTCTGCTCGTCAGGGATAATAACATACTTTGCACCGTCAAGGTAAGTTTTCTGGCCATAATAATCATCATTTCTTACAAGGTCAACATACTGATCATGTTCCCATTTTACAAATTTAAACGGACCAGTTCCATCCGGCATTTCTCCAGCCTTATCCCCTGCTTTCTCTATGCTTTCCTTATTTACCGGATAAAAAGCAACATGGCCAAGGGTATTAATAAAATCAGAATAAGGATATTTTAAAATAACCTGAAAACTGTAATCATCAAGAGCTTTCATTCCTTTAAGCTCTGTTGCAGTTCCATCCTGGCATTCATCATATCCTACAACCGGTGATAAATGATAAGCAAGATATGAAGCAGTATCTTTAAGAGCAAGCCTTGTCCATGAATAAACAAAATCTTCTGCTTTCAGCTCTTTGCCGCTATGGAATTTCACTCCCTTTTTAATATAGAAAGTATAAGTTAAGCCATCATCGCTTACCTCATATTTTTCACAAAGTTTGGGTTTTGTTTCAAGAGTTTGGGGATCATAAGTAAATAAACCATCCCAAATTTGTCTGACTATCTGAATACCTTCACTTTCATAAGCATTTGGTGGGTCAAGAGAAACAGGCTCATTTATATGCAGTCTCATTATTCCGCCTGTTTTTGGCTGTCCTGCTGCAGTTGTGGTACTTTCTTCCGCTGCTGTTGTTTCTCCTGCTGTTGTTTCGGCTGCTGTAGTTTCAGCACCTGATGTTGTTGTTTGTCCTGCAGGTTTACAACCGGTAAATAAAGTTACAACCAGAGAAGAAATTACTATAAAGGCGATCAGTAAAAATAAAGCTTTTTTATTTTGCATACATCCTCCTTTTTTCCTGCCGGATTCTAATTTTAATTTATTTCCGGTTAGAATTTTAAAAAATTTAATAAAAATTATGTTTCCAAAAAATAAATAATTAATTAAAAATTATTGATGTATGAAATTACTTTTGAAAAATAAAGAGTAAAATTGATGTTATCCCAAAAAGGACTCCTAAAATAACAGTTATTCTGTCAAGATTTTTTTCAACGATTCCTGATCCGTCAAAAGTTTCAACCATGCCTGAAAATAACCCTGATATTCCTCCGCCTTTTCCTGAATGAAGTAAGATTAACAATACCATGCCAAGACTTGCAATCATATGAACCGCAAACAATATGTTAAGAAACACTGAACCCATATAAATCCTTCTCTATGATGTATTTACAATGTTTACTGAAAAATTAAATAATTTAATAAAACTTTTAAGTAAGATATTATAGCAAATACAATTCAAATTCAAATAATAAAATGTATTTTATCCTTTATTTAATAAATTTAATATCAATAATTAGCAAAATTAATTCTTTTTTATTGAGTTTCATCAGACAGCAAGGAATTACCTGTCATTTCAACAGGTTTTTTAATGCCGAAAATGTCCAGAATGGTTGGTGCAATATCTCCTAATTTTAAATTCTCATAATCAGTTCTTATTTTGCTGCAGTTCTCATCACAAATTATAAAGGGCACCTGTGATGTTGTGTGCGCAGTAACAATATTTTTTGTAACAGAGCAAATCATTTCTTCCGCGTTGCCATGATCGGCTGTAATTATGGCAAGTCCTCCAACATAAATAAGTGCGTTAACTACCAGACCCACGCATGCATCAACAGCTTCCACTGCGGTTATTGCAGAATCCATATATCCTGAATGACCCACCATATCAGCATTGGCATAATTTAAAACAATAAAATCATATATATCTTCATTGATCTTCTCAATGACTTTTTCCGTAACCTCGTAAGCACTCATCTGCGGACGCAAATCATATGTTTTTACTGAAGCCGTGGGAATTAAAATCCTGTCTTCATTTTTAAAAGGCTCTTCTTTCCCACCGTTGAAAAAAAATGAAACATGAGGATATTTATCTGTTTCGGAAATCCTTAATTGCCTTATCCCGTGTTTTGACAGAACTTCTCCAAGTGTATTTTTCACTCTTTCCTGGGGAAAAGCAACCGGTGCATCAAATCTGTCATCATAATTAGTCATACAAACAAAAAATGTTTCAGGAGAATTTATCCCTCTGTCAAAATGTTCAAAATCCTTTGAAATAAATGCACTGGTAAGCTGTCTTGTCCGGTCAGGACGGAAATTAAAAAAAATTACTGAATCCTTATCCTTAATTTTGGATTTTTGAGAATTCTTAACCTTAACAGCACAAGGTTCTATAAATTCATCAGACACTCCCTTATCATAAAAATAATTTATGGCAGCAACTACATTTTCAAATTCCTGAACTGATCTGTTTACAAGCAAATCATATGTCTTTCTGATCCTGTGCCAGTTATTGTCCCTGTCAAGGGAATAATACCTTCCGCATAAAGTTGCTATTTCGCCGGCTTTTAAATCTTTCAATAAATTTTCAATATCATTTATATAATTTTTTGCGCTCATTGGAAAAACATCACGGCCGTCAGTAAAAGCATGGATATAAAAATCATTGATTCCATTTTTTACTGCCATCTTTGCAAGTTCCTTTAAGTGGTCAATATGGCTATGTACTCCTCCGTCAGACACGCAACCCATAAGATGAAGAGAGCTGTTATTTTTTCTTACATTATTAAAAGCTTTTAAAAAAGCAGAATTTTTATAAAAATCCCCGTTTTTTATTGAACAAGTTATTTTAGTATAATCCTGCATAACTATTCTTCCTGCACCTATATTTAAATGTCCTACTTCTGAGTTACCCATCTGTCCTTCAGGAAGCCCTACCATTGTACCGGAAGCATTCAGTCTTGTACCTGGATAAAATCTTGTGTAATAATCAATATTTGAGGTTAATGCCTGATATATCGCATTACCTCTTTTTCTTTCAGAAATACCCCATCCATCCATAATGATAAGACAAACAGGTCTTTTTATATTTTTTTTAATCATACTTAATTATTTCCAGCTTTTAATTAACGATATTCCTGTCATTTCCTGAGGTTTTTTAATTTTCATGAGCTCAAGTATGGTTGGCGCAATATCACATAATTTAGGACTTTCTTCTTCGCCGTTAAGTTCTTTGACATCACTGCTGCATAATATAAAAGGAACTCTTGAAGTAGTATGAGCTGTCATAGGACATTGCATTTCAGGATTTATCATTTCTTCTGCATTACCATGATCTGCTGTAATAATTGCTGTTCCGCCAACTTCATTGATTTCATTTACAATCCTTCCAATACATTTGTCCACCGCTTCTATTGCTTTTACTGCAGGTTCAAAAAATCCCGTATGACCTACCATATCAGGATTTGCAAAATTAACTATTATTAACTGATAAATATTTTCCTTTATCTTTTCTATTAATTTATCCGTAACTTCATAAGCGCTCATTTCAGGCTTTAAATCATAAGTTGGCACTTTCGGAGAAGGAATTAATATTCTGTCTTCACCAGGATTAGGTTTTTCAACTCCTCCATTAAAGAAAAAAGTAACATGAGCATATTTTTCTGTTTCAGCAATTCTTAGCTGTCTGAGGTTATTCTTTGAAATAACCTCACCTAATGTATTTACAATATCTTTAGCAGGATAAGCAATATAAACATTGGGAACACTATTAAATTTTATATCATATTCAGTCATGCATACAAAAACAATATTTTCAGGGGCAGCATTACCGCGGTCAAACTCCTGAAAATCTCTGTAAATAAAGCTTCTGGAAATTTCCCTTGCCCTGTCAGGCCTGAAGTTAAAAAAGATAATGGAATCATTGGATTTTATTTTTGCCATATCTTCATCAATAACATCTATACACGCAGGGATTACAAATTCATCATCAATATTATCTTTGTAAGATTTTTTAATAAGTTCTTCTGCATTATTAAAATGTTCTCCGTTACGATACACAAGATTATCATATGCTTTTTTAACTCTTTCCCATCTGTTATCCCTGTCCATGGCATAATACCTGCCGCAAACTGTTGCAAGATTCCCATATCCGGCTGAGTCCATATATTTTTTAATTTCAATTAAATAAGTAAGAGCACATCTGGGAGGAACATCCCTGCCGTCAAGAAAAGCATGAATGAATAAATTTTTTATATTATTTTGCGCAGCAAGGTTTATTAAAGCTTTTAAATGGTTGATATGGCTGTGAACACCACCATCGGACAAGAGTCCCATCAAATGAAGTGAAGAATTATTTTTCTTTACATTATTTATTGCAGCAGTAAAAGCTTCTTTGTGAAAAAATTTTCCAAGTTCAATAGAACGGGTTATTTTTGTAAGATCCTGATATACTATTCTTCCTGCACCAATATTTAAATGTCCTACTTCTGAATTGCCCATCTGTCCTTCAGGAAGCCCTACTGCCAGCCCTGATGCTGATAATAAAGTATTTGGATAATTTTTCAAATAACCGTCCATATTTGGTTTATTTGCAGAAAAAATTGCATTTCCTGTTTTAACTTTTGAAATTCCCCAGCCGTCAAGGATAATAAGACAAACGGGATATTTAATTTTTTTATTTAAGCTTTCCATTAAATTCTTTTTAGTTTTTTATTTATGTTTTTTATTTGAAAAAATCCATAAATGTATTTTCACTTAATCACTTCAGTAATTAACAATAGCTAAAAAATCATCAACTTTAATGCTTGCTCCTCCAACAAGAGCGCCGTCTATGTCAGGCATCATCATCAGTTCCCCTATATTTGAAGGTTTCACGCTTCCGCCATACTGTATAATCAGGTTTTCTGCAGTTTTGCTGCCATATAATATGCTTATTTCATTTCTGATTGCCATGCACATTTCATTTGCATCTTTTGGAGTTGCATTTCTTCCGGTACCGATTGCCCATATCGGCTCATAAGCAATGGTAAGATTATTGATTTTATCTGCCGTTATATCTTTTAAGTCTTTTCTTATTTGTCCTATTGTAAAATCAATTGCTCTGCCTTCTTCTCTGATTTTTAAAGTTTCACCAACACAAAGAATCGGTTTGATTTCATATTTGAATGCGGTTTTCAGCTTTTTATTGACAGACTCATCTGTTTCTCCAAAAAGCTCTCTTCTTTCACTGTGGCCGATTATTACATATTCAACTCCAAGAGCTTTCAGCATTTGAGGTGATACTTCTCCGGTATATGCACCATTATCTTCAAAATACATGTTTTGTGCCCCAACTTTTATTTTCATCTTTATATTTTTCTTACTTTCATCTTCAAGTACAAGGATAACGCTTCTTATGGAAGTAAAAGAGGGACAAACTGCTATTTTAATATTATTTTTATTTTCAATTTTATAGCTTAGTTCCTCTATAAACTTAATTGCTTCCATATGATTTAAATTCATTTTCCAGTTTCCTGCAATAAACGGGGTTCTCATATATGTGTCATCTCCTTATAAAATAATTTTTTAAAAAATATTTTTTAAGTAAAACTGCATAATGCATATAAAAATAAAGCCTGTTATCAGTAAGAAAACAATAATAAAAACCTGGCAGGAAATAATTGCAAGTTTTGTATTCCCAACCAGG
>JAMDDL010000184.1 GCA_023488645.1 Actinomycetota bacterium
TTAAAAATATCGTTTCCTTCAAGATCATAAGCCACAAATAATGGAAAATCTTTAACCTTTATTTTAAAAACAGCTTCGGGCCCGAGATCTTCATAAGCAATTGTTTTTATTTCCTTTATTTTTGAAGCAAGAAGTGCTGAAATTCCACCGGCAACAGTCAGATAAATGGAGCCGTATTTTTTCATCAGATCTTTGACCTGAGGACTTCTGTCACCTTTGCCAATTGTTGCACGAATGCCCTTCTTTAAAAGGGGTTCAGTAAATTTATCCATTCTTTCACTTGTAGTTGGCCCTATTGCTCCGCTATTTTTGCCAGGGGGTGTTGGAGATGGGCCTACATAAAATATTACAGCATCTTTTAAATCAAATGGCAGGTTTTCATTATTATGTATTGCTTCTGCAAGTCTTTTGTGAGCTGCATCTCTTACACCATATATTGTTCCGCTTAAAAGTATCTCATCTTTTGCTTTTAAGCTTTTAATTTTTTCAATTGTCAGGGGAGTTTTCAGTCTGATCATTTTTTAAATATTTAATATTTGTCTTTCCTGTCTTTCTTGAAATAATTGTCATAACTGTAAATAGGCTTGCTCCTGCTTTTATCAATTTTTTTTCTGGATGAAACAAAAATAATTGCAAATATTAAAAACAGGATAAAAAGTACGATAATCCCTAAAATTACCAGCAAAAAGTATGAAAGAAATTTAATTTTTTTCCCCTCCACATAAAAAGACTTCTGCTCTCCATAAGCGATATTCCAGATTGCTATATTGTCTGCTCCGATTACATCAGCATTGCTTTTTATTATTTTGAATGGAAATTTTACCTGATAAGTGATGCTTAATATGTCCCTGTCAGATTTAATGATACTATCAAGCCTTGCAAAATCAGAATTAACACCTCCTGATTTTATTACCGCATCATCAATCTTCATATCAATATAATCGTAATAAAAATACTGGGTTAAAAAAAAAGAATTCTTTTTTTCAATCTTTGCATAAAATCTTTCAGGCGGGTTTTCTGAAAAGTTGTCTATTGAAACATGCTGAAGAAAATTTACATTCTTAAAAGCTATTCTGGAAGTAAAATGACTATAGCCATCTTTTTCTGAAGTATTAATCTCACCTTCAGGAAGAGCGGCAAATATTCTGTCAAACAATGATTTTTCTCCTCCGACTGCAGCCTCACCTTTTTTTAAATATTCTGTCTTTACTGCAATATCTACAGTTCTTACACCTGAAAAATCATTGTTTATCTGTGTATATATGTCAAATATGGTTTTATCGCAACCGGAAATTACAGGAATTATCAAAAGAATGATGATGCTTAAAATAAATATTTTTATTTTTGAAAAAATAAATTTTTTCATGTAAAAATTTTTACCGGTTTTTTATAAATAAATTATAAGATAAATTCTTTAATTTAAAAATTAATAATAAAAAATTATTTAAACCGTGAAATTTTAATGCAGAGAAAAAAAAATAAAAAAGATATAAAATGATATAATAGTTTTTTAAATTTTCCGGTTGCATACTTAAGCTTTTTAATTTCATTATGAGTGCGGTAAATAAAGAAAAATTATATATGAATTCAGCAAAGAATATGACAAATAATTTAAAAATAGGCAGGGGAAAGCTGATCGTAATAGAAGGGATTGATTCAAGCGGCAAAGCTACCCAGGTAAAATTAATTTTTCAGGAGCTTTTAAAAAGAAATTACAGGGTAATGAAACTTGAATTTCCTGATTATAAAAGCGATTCTTCAGCCCTTATAAAGATGTATCTTAATGGTAAATTCGGCGAAGATCCTCAGTTAGTAAATCCTTATGCAGCGTCACTATTTTTTGCAGCAGACAGGTTTGCATCATATAAAATCTGCTGGGAAAAGTTTTATAGTGAAAACGGCATTATAATTTCAGACAGATATGTTTCTTCAAACATGATTTATCAGGCTGCAAAGTTTGATAATAAAGATGAAAGGCAAAAATATTTAAACTGGGTATATGATCTTGAATTTTGCAGGTTGAATCTGCCCGAACCGGATATAGTGATATTTCTATGCATGCCGCCGCAATTCAGTATGAAACTGGCTAGCAACAGGCCAAATAAAATTACAGGTTTGCAGGAAAAAGACATACATGAAAGAAATGCAAAATATATGGAAAAAACTTATGATGTTGCCATGGAAGTTGCCAAAAGATATAAATGGGGAATACTCGACTGCATTAAAAATGATGCCGTAAAACCTGAAAAAGAAATTAACAAAGAATTACTTAAAATTATTGAAAAGAAGTTAAAGGGAGCTGTAAAATTTTAAGTTTTGAGAATCTTAACTTTTTAACTGATAATCAGCAAAACCAGCTTAATTTAAGGTTATTAAATAAAGAGCTTAAAGATAAAAATATTTCACACTCATATCTTTTTTATGGTGAGAACAAAAAACAGCTCCTTGAACTTGCCCTGCATTTTGCTGTAAATATTAATTGTAAAAATGAGGGTTGTCTCGTATGCAGGACATGCAAAAGTACTTTAAAAATGAGATACCCTAATCTTTATGTACTTGAACCTGCCGGAAATACAATAGTTGTAGAAGAAATCAATGATTTGATTTATCAGATGTCAGTTTCATCAATAAATAATGAGTTTAAGATAGCTATCATTAAAGAAGCGGATTTAATGAGCGGATCGGGAGGATTGACCTTCAATAAAATGTTAAAAACACTTGAAGATCCTCCTGATGAAAAATGCATATTTATTTTACTGACAGAAGACATTAATGCCATAATTCCTACAGTCAGATCAAGATGCCAGATATATAACTGGATTTTTAATGATAAGTTAAACAAAAATTTTAATACAAAATTTGATGACCTTAAAAATGAACTGGAAATATTGCTTAAGGATATTATTTCTGACAGAAAAAATATTACCGCTGCTTTGAATTTTTCAGCAAGGGTAAGCATGTTTATTCCCGCAATTGGTGATGAAATAATTAAAAAGCAGAAAAAGGAGATAGACAAAGTAGAAAAAAGCGGATTTGATGAAGAGGAGATACAAATAATAGTTAAGAAAATTGAGGAAAATAATAAAAGAGAAATTTCCAAGTTAACCAGTTTAATTATCAGGTATGTTTTTGATATAATATCAGCCTGTCTTGAAGATATAATTATCGTAATAGCCGGAGGCGTTAAAAATGCCTTACATTTCAAAGATAATTATAATATTATTAATGAAAGTTTTAAGGGTGAGAGCATAAATAAATATCTGGATCTGCTTAAAGCAGTCAGGGAAAACAAAATTTATGCTGCACAGAGCATTAATTATGAAATTGCGCTGGACAGGATTATCCTTGGACTTGTCCAGTCTTAAATATTAAGAGGTGATATAAGTTGGCATTTGTAGTAGGTGTCATTTTTAGAAAAAACGGAAACGTTCATTATTTTGATCCCGGCAGTATAGAACTGTCTATCGGAGATAAGGTTATATGCAGAGTTGAAGATGTAATTGAAATTGGTGAAATTGTTACCAATCCTTCAAAGACTTTGGAAGATAAAAGTAAAATTTCAACAAAAAAAATTATAAGAAAGGCTACTTATTATGATTTGTCTGTTGATGAATTAAATGACAATAAGGAAACAGAAGGCTACGGTAAATTTGAAGAGCTTGCAAAAAAATACAGGCTTCCAATGAAGCTTGTAGATGTACATATCATTTTTGACAAAAGCAAAATGATTTTTTATTTTACTTCTGAAAAAAGAGTAGATTTCAGGGAAATGGTAAAAGAGCTTGCTGCACACTTTAAAATGAGAATCGAGCTTAGACAAATTGGAGTAAGAGACGAGGCAAAGATAGTAGGGGGACTGGGACCATGCGGAATGAATTTATGCTGTAAGAGTTTTCTGACTGATTTTGAGTCTATTTCCATAAAAATGGCTAAAGATCAGAATCTTCCCTTAAATCCGCTTAAGATTTCAGGTATTTGCGGAAGGCTGATGTGCTGTCTGAAATATGAATATGATTGTTACAAGGAATTTATTGACAGGGTTCCCGAAAGAGGCACTCCGGTAAAGTGCAGTTTTGGAAAAGGTATAATTTACAATTATGAACCTTTAAAATCCAGTGTAATTGTTGAATTTGAAAATGAATCAAAAATAAGCATTCCGTTATGCCAGATTGAAATTGATACTGAAAGGGAGATGTCCTTAAAAGTTCCAAAGGAAAATGAAGAAAATTCTGAATTTACAGATATTGAAGAATTTTCCGATTAAAATTTTAAGATATTTTTTTAATTTTTTTTTAGTGCCTTTCTATATTTTTAATTTCTGCCGATGTAGCTCAACTGGCAGAGCAACTCATTCGTAATGAGTAGGTTACCGGTTCAATTCCGGTCATCGGCTCCAGTTTGATACGGTCGTAATGAAACAGGAGAAATATTGTTAATTAGTTTTTTAAAAGACAGGTTTTTATCGGATATTAAAGAGCTTGTTTTGAAAAATAATAAAACTTGCGAAAAATTTAAACCGGATTTTGACAGGATTTTAAAATCCGTAAGGTTTGAAGAACCAAAAAACAGGGAGTTTGGTGATTTAACTACAAATGCCGCAATGATATTATCTTCACAGGTTGGCAAAAAACCCGTTGATTTTGCACAGGATATCAGAACAGGGATATTTTCAAAATGGGATATGGTTGAAAAGACTACCATAATAAATCCGGGATTTATAAATTTTAACTTAAAGAATACTTTTATTATTGAAAATTTAAACCAGGTTTTTTCTGAAGGCACAAATTTCGGGGTAAACAACAGCGGTTTAGGTAAAAAAATTCAAATAGAATATGTAAGCTCAAATCCAACCGGCAATCTGCATATCGGACATGGAAGGTGGGGGGTAATGGGTGATGTTTTATCCAGCATATATGAAAAAAGCGGCTACGAGGTACAAAGGGAATATTATGTAAATGATTATGGAACACAGGCAAAAATTTTTGCATCCTGTGTAAAATCAATATATTTGAAAAAACTGGGGATCGGGTTTCCTTATCCGGAAGAGGGTTATCCTGAAAGTACGGTTGAAATGGTAGCCCAAAGAATTTTCAGTGACTTTGGAGACAGTTTTCTTTTAAACAGGAAGGAAGTAATTACCGATGACAAGGCTATTGAAAAAAATGCAATCTGCATAATGCTTTCATTTATTAAAGATACATTGTCTTCACTGGGTGTCGAATTTGATAACTGGTTTGCAGAGAGCTCCCTTTATGAAAATAATAATTTTGAAAAAACGATAAAATTTTTAAAAGATAATGAGCTTGTTTATGAGCAGGATAATGCATTATGGTTTAAATCAACAAACTATGGCGATGATAAGGATAGAGTAGTTATCAGGAGTGACGGTAATCCTACTTATTTTGCTTCCGATATTATGTATCTTATAAACAAGAAGGAAAGGGATTTTGATTTTCTGATTTATATTCTGGGCGCAGATCATCATGGATATGTATCAAGACTTAAGGCAATAAGCAGGTCACTGGGGATGGGCAATGATGCTGTATGCATAATAATCGGTCAGCTTGTAAGACTTGTTGAGGGGAAAGAAGTCCTTAAGATGTCAAGACGCAAAGGTAAGGGTATGACGCTTGATGATTTGATTAAGGGTGTGGGCAGGGATGCTGTAAGATATTTCTTTTGCATGAATTCATTTGATACTCACATGGATTTTGATTTAAGCCTTGCCAGGAAAAAATCAAGCAAAAATCCTGTATTTTATGTTCAGTATGCTCATGCAAGGATAGGGAGCATAATAAGAAAATTAAAAGAATCAAAGCCGGAAAATATAAGCCTGGCAGAACTTGAAGAAATTGAAAATACCGGAGGCAAATTTTACAGAAACATCATAAAAAATTTAAATGAATTTGAATTTAAAAATATCAGTGAAAGAAATCTTGCATGGGTTTTATCATTATTTCCGGATGTGGTATATGATGCATGCAAAAATAATGCGCCGTATTTTATAACCAGGTATTTATACAGGCTTTCAGGTGAGTTTCATTATTTTTATAAACACAATATAATAATCAGCAAAAACAGAGTAAACATTAAAAGGCTTGTTCTTGCAATTGCGACAAAAACAGTTTTAAAAAACGGTCTTGATATTTTGGGTATTTCTGCACCGGAAAAAATGTAATATTATTTTTTAAATTTAAAATTTAAATTATTGTTTTGTAATTTTTTAAAAAAGAAAGGAATTAAGTAAACATGCTGCTTCCGGTCACTTCCAAAACCAATAAAATAAATCATCTGGAAATTAGCGGAATTGATTTTGCTTCTTTAGTTAAGAAATACAAGACTCCTGTTTATATTTATGATGTTGAAACAATAAGACATCAGTGCAGGCAGTATATTAAAAATTTTAATTTTGATGGAGTGGAAAGCACAGTTATTTATGCTTCAAAGGCTTTTAACTGTATTCCGATGTGTCAGCTTGCCCGAAGGGAAGGACTTTCAATTGATGTTTCAACAGGCGGGGAGCTTTTTATTGCTCTTGAAAGCGGATTTGAGCCACAAAAAATATATTTTCATGGCAATAATAAGTCAGCAGATGAAATAGAATATGGAGTTAAAAGCAAGGTGGGCTGCTTTATTGTGGATAATTTTGAAGAGTTAAACAATCTTGACAGGATTGCTCAAAAATATGAGGTAAAGCAAAATATAATGCTAAGGATTACCCCCGGAATTCATGCCTCCACTCATGAATACATTCAAACAGGAAAGGAAAAATCAAAGTTTGGTTTTAGTCTGACAGGCGAAATTGCTCTTGATGCGGTTAAGAATGCATTATCCAGGCAAAATTTAATTCTGAAGGGAATTCATTCACATATAGGTTCGCAGATCTTTAATATTGAACCTTATGACAAATTAATAAGTGTTCAATTAAAGTTTCTTGCAGAAATTAAAAGAAATTTTGATGTTGCACTTGACTGGATTAATATAGGCGGAGGTCTTGGAGTAAAATATGTACCGCAGGACATACCTGCAAGCATAGCGGATTTTGCAGACCTGGTTGAAAATGCCATAAAGAAATATTCAGATAAATATAAGGTTAAAATAAGCAGATTAATGATTGAACCCGGCCGTTCAATAGTCGGGAATGCAGGCATTGCCGTTTATGAGGTTGGAGTTGTTAAGGAAATTCCAGGTGTTCATAATTATATTTCTGTTGACGGAGGCATGAGCGATAACATCAGGCCAATTTTATACGGAGCAATTTATACTCCGTTCATAGTTAACAGGATGAATGATACTCAAGAAAAAAATGACAAAACCTGCTGGAAAAAATATACTATTGTAGGAAAGCATTGCGAAAGCGGAGACATACTGGTTGAAGATGTTTGTCTGCCGCAGGTAAATCCTGGTGATTATATAGGTCTTGCAACTGCAGGTGCTTATTGTTATTCAATGTCAAGCAATTATAATGGTCAGCCAAG
>JAMDDL010000028.1 GCA_023488645.1 Actinomycetota bacterium
GGTTTTGTTAAACGAATAATATAATAAAATTTTAAATAATTGAGGACAGATTAGATGAAGAACTTAAAATTTACAGTTATAGGAGCAGGTCATGGGGGTAAAGCAATGGCTGCACACCTTGCATTAAAAGGTTTTCCTGTTAAATTATTTAACAGGACTTACTCAAAGATACACCCAATAGTTAAAATGAAAGGAATAGAAATTGAAGGTGAAATCAATGGTTTTGGCAAATTGGAGCTGGCTACTGACAATATAGAAGAAGCAGTTAAGGATGCCAATGTTATTATGGTAGTAGTTCCAGCTTTTGCTCATGGTGCCATTGCTGAAAGATGTGCTCCTTACCTGAAGGATGGACAGGCAGTAATTTTAAATCCAGGCAGGACGGCAGGAGCTTTGGAATTCATAAATATCCTTCATGAACGCGGCAACTATAATGATGTAACGGTAGCAGAAGCTCAAACATTCATATACGCAAGCAGGGGAATGGGGCCTGCATCTGTAAAAATTTTCAGGGTAAAACAGGCTATTCCTGTAGGCGCTATTCCTGCAACAAAGACAGATATGATTCTTGACCTGCTTAACGAAGCTTACAGTGAATTTATTTCAGCAACAAGCGTAATTGAAACCAGTTTTAATAATATTGGTGCAGTTTTTCATCCGGCTATTGCTATTCTTAATTCCAGCAGAATAGAGTGTACTCTTGGAAATTTTCAGTTCTATGTTGAAGGTGTAACAAAGTCTGTTGCGCAAATCCTTGAAGCAGTGGATATGGAAAGAGTTGAAATAGCGCATGCTCTTAAATGCAAGAACGTATTATCTGCCATGGACTGGCTGACAATGGCATATAATGTTGTTGAAGGCAGTTTGTTTGACGGCATTCACAGTAATCCGGGTTATGCAGGCATAATGGCTCCGCAAACTATTAATAACCGGTATATAACTGAGGATGTACCAATGAGCCTGGTTCCCATTTCAGAATTTGGAAAAGCAGCAGGAGTGGATACTGTAGCGATAGATTCGCTTATCAATCTTGCAAATATCATTTTTAAAACTGATTTCAGAAAAAGCGGAAGAAATTTAAAAAGACTTGGTCTTGAAAATTTAAATATAGAACAAATCAGGAATGTGTTTATTAACGGCATAACAGAAAACCAGAATAAACAATGAAAAAGATATTGGGAGCAACTGTTGGAAGCTGTATACATGTTGCAGGAATAATTAATTTTTTAAATATTGCTAAAACAGCAGGTTTTAAAACAAAGTTTCTGGGAACGGTTATAGATATAAAAACCTTAAATGATGCATTAAAAACTTTTGATCCTGATTTTGTAGCTTTAAGCTACAGGCTTTCTCCTGAAAGTGCAGTTCCGGTATTTAAGGAAATAAAAGAAAATTTCAGGGGTTTAATTTTAAACAGTAATAATCAGAAAATAATTTTTATTCTTGGAACTACTAAACCAGTAGAGGAAACTTTAAGAAAATCAGGTAATGCAGATATCTTTGACAGAATTTTTACCGGAGCAGAAGGAATTGAAGAAATTAAGGAATATCTTTGCAATAAAAAAATAATAAAAGCTGCGCAAAAAATTCCTCCTCAAAATCTTTTTGAAAGGATTAAATATAAAACTCCCCTTCCTTTACTCAGGCATCATTTTGGAAGACCGGATTTTGGGGAAACAGTAAAAGGAATAAAAACAATAGCAGAAAGTAAATTAATTGATGTAATTTCACTTGGACCTGATCAGAACACACAGGAATTTTTCTTTCATCCTGAAAAAATGGATAAAAAGCAGGATGGAGCAGGAGGAGTTCCAATAAGAAGCGCACAAGATTTAAAGAAATTATATGAAGCCTCAAGAACAGGCAATTATCCTTTAATGAGATGTTACAGCGGTACAAATGACATTATAAAGTTTGCAGAGTTGCTGGCAGACAATATTAAAAATGCATGGTGTGCAGTGCCGTTATGCTGGTATAACGAATTGGATAACAGGAGTAAAAGAACTTTAGAAGAATCAATTTCAGAGAACCAGTCGGTAATGAAATGGCATGCCGCAAGAAATATTCCGGTTGAAGTTAATGAATCCCATCACTGGAGTTTGCGTTATGCTCCCGATAGTATTGCGGTTGCTGCAGCATATATTGCTGCATATAATGCTAAAAAAATGGGAGTAAAAACCTATATTTCCCAATATATGTTTAATACCCCTTCCGAAACATCATTTAAAATGGACCTTGCAAAAATGCTTGCAAAAATTGAGTTAATTGAATCACTTCATGATGAAAATTTTATGACTTTAAGGCAGTCAAGAACCGGACTTTACAGTATGTCGGGAAATTTTAATGCAAATAAAGGTCAGCTTGCAGCCTCAACAATGCTGCAGATGCAGATAAATCCCGCAATTGTCCATGTTGTCGCATATTGTGAATCAGAACATGCAGCTAAACCTGAAGACATTATTGAAAGTTCCGAAATAGTCATAAAAGTTATAGATAATTATCTGAATGGCTGTCCGGATATGAAGACTGACGGGGAAGTAATTTTGAGGAAAAGACGGCTTACCAATGATGCAAAATTAATTATAGAAAAAATCAAAGAATTGGACGTAAATAAAAAATATGAAGATCCGTTAACTGCACCTGAAATTATTGTCAGATCAATAAAAACTGGAATACTTGATGCACCGCATTTAAAGAATGTAAAAGCTGCATCAGGTAAAATTAAAACAGGATTTTTCAACGGGGCAAACTTAACAGTAGATGAATATGGAAATCCCATCAGTGAAGAAAAAAGATTAAAAAATATTATTACTTAAGAGACTTAAGGTGATTAAAATGCATATCCTTCTCTGGTCTTTGGTAATTTTTTTTGGAAGGATTATGGATGTTACACTTGGCACAATAAGAATAAATTTTATAGTAAGAAGAAGGAAATTCATTGCAGCAGCTATCGGCTTTTTTGAAGTTACGATTTTTGTTGCTGTTATCGCAAGAGTAATTCAGGACTTAAATAACAATATATATGGTATATTTGCTTACGGGGCAGGATTTGCAGCAGGTACACTGATAGGTATTACAATTTCCGATAAACTGTCAAGGGATTTGATAAGCACTAATATCATTTCCAAAAACAAGGCAGACGAGATTGAAGAATGCTTAAGGAAGGAAGGGTTTGGTGCAACCTGCTATAAAGGATTTGGCAGGGAAGGAGATGTTAAAATAATCAATGTTGTTTGCAGACAAACTCATTTTTCCAGATTAAATAAAATAATTTCCGGAATAGATCCTGAAACTTTTGTTGCTTCTCATACTCTTGAGAATCTGAGGGGAGGATTTATGTATGGTTTGAAGAAGAAATGAACGGATATCTAAGGTTTTTAAATTTAAATTGTAAAATATTTTTATAATGATTTAATTAGCTGCAAGGAATCCTTAACGTCTTAAAGTTAATTCAAAAAGAATCATTTTTATTAATAATTAAACACATTTTATGATATTATCATCTTTAAAAATTTATGTTAAATTATAAATTTATTTTGAAAATATAAAAATATAAAAAATTATATATATTTGTTATAAGAAAATTTTAAAGGAAACTGGAAGATAAAAATTATGGGAAGAGGACAACCGATAGTATTAATATCAAGTTATGCGCCGCGATTATGCGGAATTGCAACTTTTACTGAAGAAGCAAGAGAATTCCTTCAAAAGCTGTATCAGTCAAGAGATGTGCTGGTTATAAGCCATATCGATGGTTCGGGTGAAGGAGTATTTCCATTAATTGACATAAAGAAGCATTTCTGGTGGAAACCTGTGGTAAAACAAATAAAAAAACTGTCGCCTCATGTTGTGCACATAGAGCATGAATATGGTTTATATGAATATATTGATGAAAGAGGAATAAGTGATGAAAATCAGGGATTTCTTGAGTTTCTTACCGCGATAAGCGATTATCCGATCGTGGTGGAGCCGCATACTATTCATGGCAGACTAAGAGATGTCGAGGCAAATTTTATTTATGAGCTGTGCAATATTGCCGATGTTGTTATTTTTAAAAGTGAATATCAGAAATGGAGACTGAACTGGACTTTTACTCAAAGAAACTGGAAAATGCCAAATAACATTATGATAATACCTCACGGAGCAAGACCTGACAAGCACTGGAGTCCTGAGGAAATACCGGCATTAAAGGAAGAGCTCGGATTGACAAAGCTGCCATATTTAAGTGGTAACCTTGTGGGGCTTGTGGGATGGATTCAGTCAAATAAAAGATGGGACATACTGACTTCAATGTGGGAGGAAATTATAACAGAAATAGAAAAGAAAACAGGGGAGTCATGGGATTTGCTTGCTGCCGGAAAGATGAGAGATCCAAACCACTTATGTGATTACGAAAAATATATTAAAGAACTTGAAGTTCTGGAACAAAGGGGTCATGCCCATTATTATGAATTTATTCCGAGGGGCGAACTTTATTATAAGGTTATGGCGGTTTGTGATTTTATTGTCCTCCCTACTGTTGATGAGACACAATCAGGAACCCTTGCAAGAATAATAGCTTTAAATAAACCGTTTATAACTACAGCGCCAATGGAAGCCCTTACAGCTCAAACTCTTGAAAGTGACGGGGGATTGATGTTTACTTCAAAAAAAATGTTAAAAGATAAAGTGATCAAACTTGCCTGTGATAAAGATTTAAGAAATGAATTGTCAAATAATCTTAAAAAATATTTAAATGAAGTTGTTTCATGGGAAATAATTGCAAAACAGTATAAATATGCATACAGGTTGGCAAGATTACAAAAAATAAGGTCAATTGAAGTAAATCTGCCGACAGAGTTTTAAAAATTATTTAAATAATGGATAATCTCTTTGCAGCAAGATAAGCCATTATAAAACAAATATTTGATTCAGCACCTTGGTTGTGATTTACGCCTGCCGCAGTAAGTCCATCAAAGCAGGCAAAGTCTTTGCTTATTAAGGATATATGATGGATATTATTTCCCAGGAACCATTCATACCATTTTTTTGCCCAATCCAAATAATGTTTGCTACTAGTTGCATTATAAGCTTTTTCAAGACAGCACACCATATAAGCGGCATCAATTGGCTGCTGATCATAAATAGCTTTTATTCCACCCTTGTGACACCAGCCTTTATTGCCTACAGGTGCAGGGATATTATTTATGCTGCATGTTTGAAGAAGGAAATCCGTAGTCTTGCCCGCAATTTCAAAACTGGTTTTGCAGTTTCTTTTCAAGTATAATTCCCATAATGACCACGGTATGATTGCATTTGCATAAACCAGATAATTTTCAAACCAGATCCAGTTTTCATCATGACTGTCAAAATATAAATTATGAAGCTTTTTTTTAAGCAAAATTTCCAAATTACTCTCATTGCTTAATTGCACCAGTCCCAGTAAAGCTGCTGAGATTGCTCTTGGTGAAGTCCAGTTAAAAGCATCATTCATTAAATTTTTTATAATTTCTTCCGTGCCGCCTTTATTTTCCCGGTTATCCGGCAAAGTCAGCAGAGACCATAAGGTAATACCTGATGCTTCCTGGATATTTGGCCTTGAATTATTTTCTTCATTTTTAAAAATGCCATTGCTATCATCTCTGTTTTCATAATAAAAATGGTACAGCAAACCATCTTTTCTTTTTGCATTTAAGATAAAATCCAGATAAATTTTTTGCAGCCTCTTATCCTCTAATTCGCTGGCAACAATTAAAGCTCTTGCCTGATCTTCAAGCGCATATCCAAATTCAGGATTAGGCTGATTTAATTTGCCATGCTGATAAATTCCAATATCAGTTGTCATCGATTTTATTTTTTTTAGCAGATCCATAAGAATTTTTCCTTAAATTGATTAACCGGATTATTTAATCTTTTAATCTGATTTAAATTTGAAATAGGTTTTAAAAATTTCTTCATTATTGAAAAGCTATGGCTAAATTCCATTAAAATGATTTTTATTCTCATGTTTTTGCAGGACATTATCAAACAATTCAAGGTGCTGCAGAGCTACATTGTACCAGGTCATTAATCTCCCGAATTTATATGTTTTCTTTTCAATTGCCTGTTTTTTTTGAGAGTTGCTGCAGATATCAATCACAGCATCCGCAAGAGCCTGAGAATTTCTGAAAGGTACAAGTACTCCTCTTCCTTCCGCCAAAACTTCCTTTGCATACAAGTAAGGAGTTGAAATGCATATTTTGCCTGCACCAATTGCATAAGCCAATGCACCTGAAGCAGATTGTTGTGGATCAAGGTATGGAGTTATATAAATATCAATAACTTTTAACCATTCTACTAATTCTTCTAATGAGATGTATTTATTTATAAATTTAACATTTCCCTGTAAATCATGCTTTTTTATTTTTTCTTTTAAAAAATTCCTATATTTTTCACCTGCTGTTTGCAGTACAACGGGGTGTGTTTGGCCAATTATTAAATATAAAACATTATTAAAATGGCTTTTAATCTCTTTTAAAGCTTCTATGGTATATTCAAGCCCTTTAACCTCTGATAAGAGATTTATATTACCAAGAATTATTCTACTCTCTAATCCCTTTTTCTTTTTGTGTATATCATTAGATTCCAAAGGGATATCAGGGACACCATGAGGAATAATTTCTATCTTTTCTTTTGGATAATCATATTTTTTTATAAGTTTCTGTATGCTTTCAGGCATCATAACTATTACTTTTTCTGCAAATTTGATTACATCTTTTAAAACCAAACCATACCCTTTACAGGGATCATCCGGAATTGTGTGAGTGGTTATAATTAGAGGTTTTTTTATCAGTTCCAATAATTTAACAATATATCCTCCAAACTCACCGCCATACAACCCAAATTCATGCTCCAAAACAACTATATCTGCTTTGGATTTATTAATATGATCAGCGGCTTTGATATAGGAATCAATTTTGTATTGGTTAATTTTAAATTTAACTTCTGGAGGATAATTACTTTTATCTTCAGGTTTAATTAACGCCATAATTTCCGCTTTAGAGTATGGGTTTATAAGGTTAATAGCTTCAGTTAAATCTTTTGTGTAAGTGGCAATCCCACATTTTCTTGGGACAAAAGACGATATGTAAATCCCATTGATACTTTTACTTTTTTCTCTTAAAACTTTTTTTAGTTTTTCCACAATGAAATCCCCTCTCTGGAAACATTTCAAAAAGTTTAAGTATTTTTTAAGATTTTTGAAAAGTTTTAATTTTTTATATTATTAACAATAACATTAAACTTTAAAATAAGACAATAAATTAAAATACAAAACGTTTTGTATATTAATTATAAGAATTTCTCCCAAAATATCAATAGAATATAATTACAAAAATGAGGAAAGTTAAAAATGCAGTGTGTAATCCTGGAAATCATATGTAGCTAAATTCTCCAGGTATCTAAGCATCAGAATGTATCTTTAAAAACTAAGCTTTTCTAAAAGAAGTGC
>JAMDDL010000138.1 GCA_023488645.1 Actinomycetota bacterium
CTCTGATTTCAGGCTCGCTCTCCTCTCTAAAGAGAGGAACCATGCCCGCTTCGCCTTCATAAAGGTCTTTTCGACACCCAGCCATCGATTTTTTTGCAACCATGCTTTTACACCTATCACGAAAAAATAGATGCTAACAGATTTATTCAATTATTTTGCAAAAAAAAAATTAATGGTTTAATTTATATATAAGTTATTCAATATTTACAGAAGGAAGGAATGATTTGAAAATTATTTTTTTCGGGTCGTCTGAATTTTCTATTCCTTTTCTTGAGGCAATTTACAGGTCTAACCATGAGATATCAGCAGTAGTAACCAATATCGACAGGGAAACCGGCAGAGGAAGAAAAGTTCTGCCAAATCCTGTTAAACTGAAGACTATTGAATTGGGATTGAAATTTTTGGAAATAGTAAAGATGGATGATGATATTTTCCGGAAATTGCTTGATTTAAATTTTGATGGTTTTGTTGTGGTAAGTTTTGGACATATAATACCTGAAAATATTCTTAATTTATCAAACGGTGCATCTGTCAATGTTCATCCTTCGCTTCTGCCAAAATACAGGGGCCCATCTCCAATTACCACAGCTTTGATGAACGGAGATGTGGAAACAGGTGTAAGCATAATAAGAATCAGTAAAGAGCTTGATTGCGGGGATATTTTTATTCAAACAAGATTTAAAATAAGCGACGATGACAACAGGGATATTCTTGAAAAAAAAATAATTGAAACAGGCGCACCTTTGCTTGTCGGTGTTTTAAATCTTATCGAAACAGGTATAATCGAACCTTATCCGCAGACTGGGCAGGCAAGTTACACGAGAACATTTGATAGCAGCAATTTAAAGATAAACTGGTCTTTAAAGGCAAAAGATATTGTAAATAAAATTAGAGCATTCAGTTCTGAACCGGGAGTTTCTACAACATTTAATAATTTAAGAATAAAGATATTAAATGCAAGGGAATATGAGGATATTGATGAAGATACAGCAAACCTTATTACAGCCAATGATTTTTTAAGCGGAGCTATAATTAAGGCAGATAAACATTCAGGATTGATTGTAAAATGCAAAAGCGGGGAAGCTTTAAAAATTCTTGAACTTAAAGTTGAGGGGAAAAACCGGATATCATACCTTGATTTTTTAAATGGTTATAATATAAAGACAGGTGATTATTTTATATAATAAAAATATAATAAATCTTAAAAAAATCGGCAAAGGAATAAATTATGAAAATTGGTTTATTTTCCGATACTCATGGAGACCTTCAGGCATTCAGACAGGCTTATGAAATTATAAAGGATGCAGATTTGTTTATGCACAGCGGTGATTTATTTTATCATGGACTTTTTAATTTAATCAAAGAAACCTATGACCCTCTTGAACTTTCAAAATTTATTAATGGTATAAAAAAACCAATTATTTATTCGAAGGGCAATTGTGACAGCGAAGTGGACCAGCTTGCAGTGGATTTTAATATTTTAGATCCTGTAAGAATTTTTTATTACGAGCACCACATCATTTATCTTCACCACGGGCACAAGAAAAAAGATGAAGAGATAATTGATTTAAGCAAAAAATTCAAGTTTAACATAGTGATGAGCGGCCATACGCATATATATAGAATTGAAAAAAAGGATAATGTAATATTTGTAAATCCCGGAAGTCCTTCGCTTCCCATGAGGGGTAATTCTCCAAGCATAGGATTGATTGATTTTGACAGTAATAAAATAAATATTATAAATATCAAAGATAATTCAATTTTATTGTCAACAGATATTTGTTAATATTTATATGGTGCATCTATGACTTATTCTAACTTTTCATATAACGTTTAAGTTGATTATAGAAGTTCTCACGAGTACCGACAAGAATAACAACTATGGCTTCATAATTCTCTTCAATGATAGTATATGCAACCTCATAATTTGTTTTATTGTAAAAAAAGTCACAACAATAAACACCCGACAAATCACCTGCCTTTGGCTCACATCCGTATGGGTTTTGCATTATATTGTCAATAGCTTTTTGAAATGCTAATTTTAGAGATTTCTCTTTAATCTTTTTAAGAAATGTGGCAGCAGCAGGCAAAATGATTAGTTTGTGCATCACTTTTTCTCTGTGCCAAAAACATCCTCATATGTAGAAAATAGCGCTTTTCCTTCAGCGGCAAGATGCGCCTCATTTAGCATGTTTTCCACAGTGGGGCGAATCTGATGACGTACTTGTTTGAATCTGGCAAGAAGTTCTTGCCCCGAAAGCCCTTGCGAAATTAAATCAGCTAAAATCTGTTCGTCAAACTCTCCGATGTTCTCATGCACGGGGCGTATGACAATGGCATTATTTTGTATATAGCAATCTACTTCTTTATCGATACCAATGCTGTTAAAAAACTCAATTGGAATAGTTATTTGACGTTTTCGTGATACCGAAATACGTTTTTTAATTATTTGGCTTAATCCTTTTTGCATTTCTTTAAACATTAACATTTCTTCTTCCACGATATATTCAAAATCAAAATATCATACTTATTTTCTTTGATTTTTTTATAACAAAGAAACAAAGAATTGTCAAGATTCTAAAATTATTGCCTGTATATTTGGGAACAATGGTCAATTTCATATATCTTTATAATTATTGCTTAATGATTTATTTAAGTTCTTTTTACCAAGAAAATACAACTTTTTCATTCATAAAGATCTTCCAATTTCTTAATATACCTGGGATCTCCAGGTATTTTCAGATTTCTTTTTGTTATAATATTTTCTAGGTCATTAATTGATTCTTTAGATATTTCATTAAGATTACCTATCGCTAATGAAGTTTGTATTGAAATAGCCATTGACTCAATCATTTCTAAGAGATCTAATGCTCTTTCAACGCCTTCGGAGCTAAGTATAATTATTCCATGATTTTTCATTAAAAATGCATTAGATTTATGGATAACTTTATCAAATTCAATTGCAAGGCTATCAGATATTGGTTCGGCATATTCTACAGATATAACAGGACCAACTTCAAGAATAGGCTCTGGCAATAATGGTTTTGACAGCAAATCAGTATCGACCAGTGAAAAACCTGTTAATACTGGCGGATGGGCATGGACTAATCCTTTTATATCGGGTCTCTTATTTAATATTCTAATATGCATTGGTGTTTCACCTGTAGGTTTTCTATCGTTTGCATTAAATAAAACATTACCATTTGCATCTATAATTAAAATATCATTAAAACTAATTTTTCTTTTGGGAACTTTTGTTGGAGTTATAAGGATAATATTTCCATTAATCCTATAAGATAGATTACCTCCATGTGAAGTTACATAACCCAAATCTGCAAGCCTGTTACTAGTAAATACAATTTCCCTTATTTCGCTTTCGTATTTTCTTTGTAGCTCATGCATTTAATTCCACTATGATCCTTAAAAACAATGAGTTTAAATAATATTAAAAAATGTTAAATCGGAATTATATCAAGAATCATACTTGCTGCACCAACAATTCCCATTTCTTTGCTTTTTATAGATTTCTGAATATTTATTTCTTTTTTAATATTTTGAAAGATATTATTATTAATAAATTTTCTTACTTCTTCGAAGAAAAAATCATCGAATAATGCAAATTTCCCATGTATAATTATTAAATCAGGATCAAACGCACATATAGTATTAGCAATTCCTATTGCAAATAATCTTATTATTTTTTTTAAAATAAATTTTGAAAAATCTTCATCTTGGTTTTTATTTAATGCAAAAAAAAGATCCTCTAAAGAAATATAATTATTATTTTTATAAATTTTAAATATTTCTAAATTAGAAGTATCAAATTTTGAGATGTTTTCTTTGATAATGTTATTTATATTCTTTTCGCTTACTAAATTTTCAAAGTTAAATTTTTCATAATTATTGTCTGAATCAATATTAATATCTAATATCATGTGACCAATTTCACCACATAGAAAATTTTTACCTCTAAATATTTCTCTATTAATTATTACACCAGCACCTATTCCTTCGGCTGTAGTTGCAATAGTTATAAAATTATTTACTTTTTTTGCAATACCGAACCATTTTTCACCTAATGCTCTAACAGATACTTCATTATCTAGAGCTACCGGAACATCAAATTCATTTTGGATTATTTCTCTTAAAGGAATGTCTTTCCATTCATGAAATCTTGTAAAAATTCTTATAATCCCATTATCGAAATCTATAATTCCAGGAAGACCTACACCTATGCCAAGTAATTTCTTTTTCTCATAAATATTGGAATTCATAGTTTCATTTATAAGTTTTATTAACCTTTTTATAACATCCTTAGGGCCTTTATTTATTTCTGTATCTATATTATTTTCATGAATAATTTTCCCATTCAAATCTGTAATCCCACATCTAATTTTATGTTCCCCAATAAGCACCCCTATTGTATAATAAGCACTGGGATTAAACTTAATAAGTAGGGGTCTTTTACCACCTTCTTTTCCAGAATTACCATATCCTGATTTAATCACTAATCCTTTTTTTAATAGTAAATCTACAATTTCATTAATTGTTACCTTTGAAAGACCTGTCAATTCATATAAATCAGTCTTTGTTAAAACTTGTTCTTGCCTTATGTATTTAAGAACAAGTTGTCTATTTATTTTTCTAACTAATTCTGGTTTTCCTATTAAATTCATAAACTCATAATCTTTCCAACAATAATTTTATGTTAACATTAATTTAAATATTAAATCTCTAATATTTTGGGTTTTAGATAGATAGATTTATTAATATTTAATTCTTCACAGGGCCAATTATTATCTATGGTTAATTGTTTAGGTTTATCATCTTCAATTAATAACACATCTTCAGTTTTTACACCTTCAATTGTCGGATTAAAACTAATTAAATTATTATTATTTAAAGTATAATTGGAATTTTCTTTTATTTCTATTTCCCTCGGAGTATAGCCTATTATTCCACCTTGAGTGTGCTTCTCCCACTCATATAGTAAATTCATTTTAGAATAAGTTTCTTTACCTTTAATATATAATTCTGTCAAATTTCTGCCAGAAATTGAATAATTATAATAGGTTGCATCTATAAAATTTACCAGATATTGCTTTCTATGAAGATTTTTTGGAGCTTTGCCAAAATAAACAGATCTTGAAACAGATATATTTATACCATCTTCTTCAACTACTGTTGAAATCAATAAGTATTTATTTACAATTTTATTAGTAGCAACTGGATGTCTGAATTTAAATATTCTATCATCGCTTCCAATCATAAGCACTGTTGCTTTGATGTTATCCATAAGCAATCTATAATTAAGAGATGCTGCTATTTCGCATTCCTTAATTTCTGGTTTAAGTTCCAAGCAAAACTCTGTTAATATTTTTGTGTATCTTTTGCAAAATTGTATAGTTCTTCCAATTTCATGATAAGTTAAATTAACTCTTAAATTAATTAATAAATCCTCAATATTTGTTATTCTATGATCATTAAAATCACCCCCGATTTTTTTTTGAATACCCAATTTTTTTATTGCATCAAATACATCCTCGCAATCCCATTTATATATAATCTTATTAAAATTTAAGTTTAATAATTCTTCCTGTATTACTCTATTGCCATCACTATTTGTAGCTATTAGATAATCCTCTTCTTTAGTAATTAAAAGATAAACCAAAGAATTATTATAATTTTTTAATACATCATTTCTTTTGCCGCATGTAATCCATAAAAAATTTGATTGTTTTGAAATTAATACTGCTCCTATATTCTTATTTTCAATTGACTTTAACAATCTTTGCTTTTTATTTAAGAATTCATCTTTTTGCATATCATTCCTTATATATTTTTTTTATTACCTCTTTCGCAATTTTTGCCCATTCCCATAATCTCCAGGGCTGGTGTTTTACCGTGCTTATATCTTTAAGGACAATCTCTACACTGCAACCTTTTGCAGCCTTCAATTTTTTTTCTAATTCTTTTTTAACTAATTCCGGTTCCCAGGTTTCAAAAGCCAAAATAGAGGAGCTGGGTTTTAAAGACATTACATACTTTCCTCTCATTTTTTCTGCTGCTTCATCTATATTTGCCCAGGGACTCATTGAAATCTTTCTTAAATTTGGTATTTCTTCAAATACCTCAATCTTATTATGGAGAGGCTCGCAACACCCATAGTATGATAAGCCAAATTGAGAAAGCCATTTTTTTTCATATTCTAAGGCAAATTCTTTATGCATTTTTGGTGAAACACCTCCAAAAATCTGTGCAGTTGCTGAACTCCATAAATCTTCTATACGCATATTATTTTTATCAAAATTTTCATGAGGTAAATCTTTTACATAACCATATGCCCCAGAACCTATGCGCACGTTTGTATCATTTTGTGCTAGAAGACCTAAGCTTTTAAACTGCTCTAAAGCTCCTAAATATGCATCTACAAGTCTTTTAATTATTTTATGCATGAAATCTGGTTTTGTTGCTAAATTCATTAATACATTATCTGCGCCCATCCAAAAAACAATATCATCCCAAGGTGCAAACCAAAAACCATGACATCCGCGTTTCTCAACTTTTAAAATACCATCAAATATATTTTTATACACCTGGAAAAATTTTTCAGTTCGGTCTATTTTATGAATAATATGAGGTGTTTTTATTTTTTCAATATCAGTTTCAGACATTAATTGGTTATGGAAATGCCTTGAAGCTATTGTACTGTTAATTTCAGTTTCAGCTATATCAGCTTCTATTTCTATACCAAAACCAGTATTTTCAAGAATATGCGGAGAGTAAATAACTGGTTCAATAATCATATCACCTTGCATATGGTTCCACTGATAAAGCACCTTACGTATTTCTGATTCAATTCTTTGACCAACTTCAGAAACACATTTTAATGTTAATTCTTCATTTATATTCATTTCATGCCAACATACTTCGTTTATCCAAATCATTGGTTTTCCGCCAATTAAGCTATTTATATTAGACCATTGTATTTTACGGTCATTTTGAATAGGTAATGAAGCAATTTCAGCATATTTATTTCCTAATTGACGTAATATTTTTATATCCGACTTAGATATATCTAAAGAAGTATCAATTTGTCTTTCATCAACTTGAAATGGAAGATATGGAGTATCATTGAACAATCTTGACTTTGACACCTTTATTTCTCCTTGTGCCATAACATCTCCTTGTACCATAATATAATTTTTTTAAATTTAATATTTGTTATCTTGTTTCACCTTTATTTCTAACCTTCTATTATTGACTATTGCCAGATATACATAAATTTAGAACTTTTTTCTCAATATTCTCATCCCATCCATTTATTCCACGTTGCAACTGTGCAACAATTTTACCTTTAAAAATAATAATTATCTTATCGCAAACACC
>JAMDDL010000129.1 GCA_023488645.1 Actinomycetota bacterium
TGTAAAAGAACGCGAAGGAATGATTGAAGAAGCCAGAAGACAGTCTGAAAGAATTTTAAGGGAAGCAAAAGAACGTTCGGAAATACTTGTAAGCGAAACTGAAATACTAAAAAATGCTACCAGAAAGGCGGAAGATTTGTTGTCAATGGCTGAAGCTAAGTCAAGAACGATCAGGCTTGAAGCTGAAGATTATGCTGATGAAAAACTTGCAGGACTGGAGGCTGCTCTTCATAAAATTCTTGCTGCCATAGAAAAAGGCAGGGAACAATTTAAATCTTCTATTTCCTCTGAAAACAAAGAATAAATTAAGATTTATAATAATAAATAATATAAAAGATAGTAAGGAAGTTTTTTTCAACCAATCAGCTCTGCCAGGTGAATTTTCTTTTGTATTTAGTTGCATAATAAAACTTTTATGATATATTGTAGAGTTTGATTTACAATCAAATTATTTATATTAAATATTAACTTTATCAGGAGGACGACATAATTGGCTGTTCCAAAGGGTAATACATCCAAATCAAAAAGAGACAAAAGAAGGACTCATGACAAACTGACACCTGTTAACATTGTCGAATGTCCAAGATGCCATGCTAAAAAGCTTGCTCACCGGGTATGCTTAAACTGCGGTTATTATAATAGCAGGCTGGTACTAAAACCAAAAGAAAAGAAAAAAGCTGCTGCTGCTTCATCCAAATAATCTGTAAATAAAAACAATATTTTTTTGCAGATAATTTTTATTAAAAAATTATTAAGAAAATTTTAACGGAGGATTTTTCATGAGTTTGGAAAAATTTTTTTGCCCTGATTCTGTAGCAATCATCGGTGCTGCAAGGGAAGAAAAAAAAGTTGGTCATACCATTCTGGATAATATTATTAATTTTGGTTATAAAGGAAAAATTTTTCCTGTTAACCGCAATGCTGATGAGATTCATGGAATTAAATGCTACAAATCAATTCTTGAAGTGCCGGAGCCGGTTGATCTGGCAGTAATCGTTATACCCAACAAGTATGTTCCGGCTTCACTTGAGGAATGCGGCAAAAAAAATGTAAAAGGGGCAATTATTATTTCTGCCGGCTTTAAGGAAATTGGACCTGAAGGTGCAATGCTTGAAAATGAGGTTATTAAGATAGGTAAAAAATATGGCATCAGAATTCTTGGACCAAACTGTGTAGGCCTGATTAATTCTTCATGCAAATTAAATGCTACTTTTGCTTTGGGTACTCCAACTAATGGGGATATAGCATTTATGTCACAGTCAGGAGCATTAATTACTTCCATTTTGGACTGGGCTTCAACACAGGAAATTCCAATGTCAAAATATGTATCAGTTGGCAACAAAGCTGATATTGCAGAAAAAGATTTATTTGAATTCTGGTTAAAAGATCCAAGCTGCAAAGTAATAAGCGCATATATTGAAGGAATTAATGACGGTTTAGAGTTTATAGAAATGACTTCAAGGGTAACGAAGAAAAAGCCTGTTGTAGTTGTAAAATCAGGCAACACAATGGCAGGAGCAAGAGCCGTATCTTCACATACCGGCACTCTTGCAGGTTCAACCAAAGCATATGATTCTGCATTAAAGCAGTCCGGAATTATAAGGGCAAGAACTGTCAGAAATATGTTTGATTATGCTACTGCTTTTTCTTACCAGCCGCTGCCCAGGGGAAGGAATGTTGCTATTATTACAAATGCGGGCGGTCCCGGAATCATGGCAACTGATGCATGCATAGAAAATCATTTAAATCTGGCAACACTTGAAGAAAAAACAGTTGCAAAGCTGAAGGAATTTTTACCTGTATGTTCTAATTTTCATAATCCTATTGATATTTTAGGAGATGCATTGCCTGAGAGGTATAAAAAAACTCTGGAAGCAATAATGGAAGATAAAAACGTAGATGCAGTTATTATCCTTTTAACTCCGCAGGCAATGACACAAATTTTTGAATCTGCGCAGGCAGTAGTTGAAGTGATTAAAAATTCCAGAAGAAAAATTCCATGCGTTGCAAGCTTTATGGGCGGCAAGGGAGTTAAGTCAGGGGTTGATTATTTGTTTCATCACAAAGTTCCATGTTATGATATTCCTGAAGGCGCTGTCAGTACTCTTAATGCAATGATGTGCTATAATGAATGGTTAAACAGAAAAGAAGAAAAAGTTAAAATATTTGATGTTGATAAAAATACTGTTAAGGATATTTTTGATCTGGCAAGAAAAGAAAAAAGGCTGGAGCTTGGTGAAAATGAATCAAGGAAAGTCCTTAGAGCCTACAAAATAAAAATACCTGTTGCCTGTACGGTAAAAGATATTCAGACTGCCAGAGAATTCACAAAGGGGACCGGTTATCCTGTAGTTTTGAAAATTGATTCGCCTGATATTCTTCATAAAACCGATGTTGGCGGCATTAAAGTGGGGATAAGAAATGATGCTGAACTTGAAGAAGGTTTTAATGAAATTATGAATAATGTAAAAACTAAAAAACCTGAAGCAGTCATCAGAGGCATTTCTATCCAGGAAATGATACAGGGAAAACATGAAACAATAATAGGCGTAAGCAAGGACCCGCAATTCGGACCCATGATCATGTTTGGTCTTGGCGGAATTTATGTGGAGATAATGAAGGATGTTACTTTCAGAATTGCACCGGTTACTGAAAGCAATGCAAGAGATATGATTGAGGAAATCAAAACAATCAAGCTTTTAAAAGGTGCAAGAGGAGCAAAACCTTCAGATATTGACAGTATTGTTGAAACAATCCTGAAGGTTTCACAGCTTGTTACTGATTTTCCGGAAATTATGGAAATGGATATCAATCCCCTGTTTGTAAAAGCAGAAGGAGAAGGTTCAATAGCCGGGGATGTAAGAATCAGAATTGAATAGTAAGACATTTATTGCTTAACTTTAAAAATAATAAAGGAGGAAAATATGGTTCCTTTATATTTTGTATCCAATGAAGCTTATTCCGGTAAAAGTTCAATATGTATTGCTCTTGGAAAGATTTTAATAAAGCGCGGATTAAGGGTTGGCTATATGAAGCCTGCAGGTACTTTACCTGCAAGAATTAAAGGAATTACAGTTGATGAAGATGCCCAGTATATAAAAGAAGTTCTTGAAATTAAAGATGAACTTGGGGATATCTCACCAATTGTCCTTACAAGGAATTACTACAGGGAAGGGCTTCGCGATGAAGATTTTTCAAAAAATTTCCTGAATATAATTGAAAAATCATATCAGAAAATCAGGCAAAGCAAGGATATTGTCTTGCTTGAAGGTGCAAAAAATATTGAAAACGGCTTATTCCTTGGGATTTCTTCAAAAGAAATATGTGCACGTTTAAAGGCAAAAGCTATACTGATAATGAAATATTCAAGTGAAATTGTTGATACCGTTCTGCTTGCAAAGGAGTATATGGGAGAATGTTTAGGTGGAATTATTATAAACTGGATACCTCAAAATCAGACAGAATATATTAACGATCTTATACTGCCTTACTTTGCAAAGAAGGAAATAACTGTTTTTGGCTGTATATACCTTGATAAGACATTATCATCTGTAACAATAAAGGAAATTGCCGATCTGATTGAAGGTAAAATAATAAGTGCAAAAAATAAGGTTGATGAGCTTATTACTTCATTTATGATAGGAGCAATGAGCGAGGAGCAGGCGCTTTCCTATTTCAGGAAACAGGCTGATAAAGCAGTTATTACCGGCGGTGACAGGGCGGATGTTCAGCTTGCCGCACTTGAAACTGATACAAAGTGTCTGATACTTACAGGTAATTTTCAGCCGCCTACAGTGGTAACAAGCAGAGCTGAAGAACTTGGGGTACCCATAGTATTAGTTCCATTTGATACTTTAACAACCATGGAAAAAATAAATGAAATTATGGGAAGGGTAAGATTTCATGAATTTACAAAAATTGATAAAATAATAGAAGTTGTCAGCAGCCATATTAATATAGACCTGTTAATAAATTTATCAAAGTAATACAAATTATTAAATTCTAAAACAACCTTAAAATAATATTGAATGAATCGGTAATAATTGATGCAATGGGTGGAGATTATGCTCCAATGGAAATATTAAAGGGAGCATATGATGCTTATTTAAGATATAATACATCAATAATTTTAGTCGGCAGCAAAGATAAGATAAAAAAAAATGCGTCTGATTTAAATATTGATTTAAATGTTTTTAAAATTATTGATGCAAGACAGGAAGTTTTAATGAATGATCATCCTGGCGATGTGGTCAAGAATAAAAAGGAAAGTTCGATTTTTATTGGAACAAAACTTCTTTCAGAAAACAGGAACCGGGCTTTTATTTCAGCAGGAAATACAGGAGCCGTAATGGCTTGTTCGTTATTTAATGTAAAAAGACTGGAAGGAGTTTTAAGACCTGCAATAGCTATAATAATCCCGCTGGCTGAAAATCCCATTGTTTTAATAGATGCAGGAGCCAATGCTGACTGTAAACCCCAATATTTAAAACAATTTGCATTTATGGGCAAAATTTTTTCACAAAAAATTTTAAATATCGGCAATCCAAAAGTTGGCCTGATAAATGTCGGCAGTGAAGAAGGCAAGGGAAATGAGCTTTCAATAAAATCATTTGATTTATTAAAAGAATTTAAAGAAATTAATTTTCAGGGAAATATTGAAGGGAGAGATTTATTTAACGGTTCAGTTGATGTTGCAGTTTGTGATGGTTTTACGGGAAATATATTATTAAAATCTATAGAAGGAATGGCAGAATTATTTTTCAGCGAAATCAAACAAGTTCTGACTGCGAATTTTAAGTTTAAAGTTTGTGCTGCAATTTTAAAGGAACCTTTTAAAAATATGAAAAAGAAGTTTGATTATGAGGAATATGGAGGGGCATTTTTAATTGGTATTAACGGTATTGTAATTATTGCTCATGGAAGTTCAAAAGCTAAAGCAATAACCAATGCTGTCAGGGTTGCAATTGAAGGACAGAAAGGCAATATAGTTGAAAATATTGCAAAAGAATTTAATAATTAATAAAATTGTGAAAACCTATTTTAATTCACAAACCAGGAGGAATAATGGAAAATTTTGAAAAAGTAAAAGAAATTTTAGTTGATGTTCTTGGAGTAAATGCAGACGATGTTAAACCGGAAAGTAAATTTGTTGATGATTTAGGAGCAGACTCTCTTGATTTGGTGGAGCTTATTATGTCCCTTGAAGATAAATTTCAGATTGAAATCAGCGATACAGATGCTGAAAAAATAATAACTGTTCAGGATGTCCTGGATTATATAGATAAGCATTCAAAGTAATTGCTTTTTAATTAAACAGGTTTAAAGATGTATGAAGAAGGTCTTTTTACAAAGAAAATTTTGCTCTGGCTTTATAAATTAAAAATAATCCCGAATGATCTTAACATATATTATTTAAGCCTTACACACAGGTCTTTTGCACATCAGATAAATAAAAATTCCCGCGGAAATGAGCAACTAGAATTTTTAGGTGATTCTGTCCTCTCATTTATTATTACTACATATCTGTTTGAAAACTACGGCAGTCTTTCTGAAGGTAAACTTGCCAAAATACGTTCATATTTGATAAAAAAATCCACACTTGCACTTTATGCACTGGAAATTAATTTAAGCGAATATATCCTTTTAAGTGAAAATGAGGAAATGTGTGAAGGAAGAAAAAAGGAATCAATTATAGCAGACTGTTTTGAGGCATTTATGAGTGCTGTTTTTATTGACAAAGGTATTGATTTTACAAAAAAATGGTTTTTGGATTTATTTAAACCTTTCGTTGAGGAAAGCATAAAGAATCAGGAAATATTTGACTATAAGACCTATCTTCAGGAAATTATTCAATCAAGGGGACTTCCCCTTGTAAAATACAAACTTGCCAGTGCTGAAGGCCCGGATCATGATAAAATGTTTCATTCTGCAGCAATGCTTGGGGATGAGATAATAGGTATTGGTTCAGGTAAAAGCAAAAAAGATTCGGAACAGCTTGCTGCAAAAAATGCAATTGATAAATATATTTAAAGAATATTTAAAGACAGGCAGGTTTATATAAAATAAACTGACAGCGGGAACTTTTAAAATAATTTCTTAAAAATTTTAAGTAAAAAAGGAAAAACTTCTTGTATTTAAAAAATATTCACTTGAGGGGATTTAAATCATTTGGAGTTAAAAGCAGCCTGGTCTTTGAGCCGGGAATAAGCATAATAGTCGGTCCTAATGGCAGCGGTAAAAGTAATATTGTTGATGCGATCTCCTGGGTTCTTGGTGAACAAAGCCCGAAATCCTTAAGAAGCAGCTCAATGGGAGATATAATTTTCAAAAGTAAAAATGAAGAACTTGCCATTGCTGAAGTTTCTCTTGTCTTTGATAATACTGAAAGAACTTTTCCCCTGGATTTTGCAGAAGTAAAATTCACAAGAAGGACTTATATTAAAGGCGGAAGCGAATATTTCATAAATTCTTCTCCGTGCAGACTTGCCGACATTCAGGATCTGATTGCAGAAAGCGGCATAGGCAGAGGTCTTTATACAATAATAAACCAGGGTCAGATAAACAATGTTATTCTTAACAAACCTTCAGACCGGAAGCATATTATTGATGAAATAATTGGAGTATCAAGGCATAAAATAAGAAGGGACAAATCAAGAGTAAAGCTTGATTTCTGCGAAAATGATATCAGCAGGATAAATGATTTGCTTCATGAAGTTAAAAGAACCATGGATCCTCTTGCTGTTGAAGCGCAAAAATCAAAACTGTTCTTTGATTTATCACAGGAAATAAAATATGAGGAAATTTCCTTGTTTATTGCAAATATGAATAATCTTAATAAAAAATGGGATGAGCAGTTAAAAGTTTCAAAGAAAAATTCTGATGAATTAATTGAGATTGATAAAAAAATTTATTTAATAAATTCCCAAAAAAAGGAATTTGAAAATTTCTTTTATCAGGAAAGGGAAAGCTTCAATGAACTGGAAAACAGCTTAAATGCTTTTAATTTGCTTGAAAGCAGATTAAAAAATTTAGAATCAATGACAGGCAGTCAGCAGATTTCAGTTGAAACGATTATAAACATGATAAATTTCAGTATTAAAGATCTTTCAGGTTCTTTTAATAATAAAAAAGAAGCATATAACAGGGAAAGGCAAATTAAAGAAGAAACAGAAATTAAATCCTTAATTAAAAAAGTTGATGAATTATTAATAACAACTGATGAATTGTTTAAAAAGCTCAGTAATTGGGTAAGCAAAAGCTATATAAATGATTTAAATAATTACAAAGATGTGAT
>JAMDDL010000061.1 GCA_023488645.1 Actinomycetota bacterium
AGAATTTTTTGATTTTTAAATTTCTCAATTATTATTTCTATTAACTGCTCTGACAGGACTTCATATTTACTATAAGTATCTTCACCTACTTGGTCTAATAATCTTTTGGGGATCTTTTCAACTCCATTAAGACCTCCTGTTAAAGCTCCATTAAGATTGGATATCGTATCAGCATCTCTACCTATATTTGCACCCCATACAATGGACTTATCCACATCTCCTCTAGATAAAACAAATATGGAAATTGTAAAAATAAATAATTCAACCGGGTCTATAGGATGCCAATTAGTTTGAAAATTATCATATAGAACTTTTCTCGCCTTATAAAAATCATCATATCTAGATGAGATATCTATAGCTTTTTCAATCTGCTCATACAGATTCACCTCCTTTAAATAACCATAAGTTCTAAATATTTTTTTTGGAGTTTTTTTAAGAATAATTTCTAAAATAGAATCAAAAGTTGCATCAAATCTCATAGTTTCTGCTATGGCTGCTGCATATACTGCGGCGATTTCTATATCTATTCCTCTTCCAAACATTTCCGTAAGTTCAATAGCATCCAAATATGCTTGATCGGAATCACAAGCATTATAAATCCCAGCAGGTGCTATAGCCATAATTGCTGCTCCGGTATCCAAATTAAGCACACCAGAAACTTGAGGTGATACTCCTTGATTGATTAGATTAAATGAGTTTTGACAGCAAATATATAATGGTGTAGGATCCAAATATTTTAACCAACCCTTGGAATAATCAAATGAATTTATTCTTCTTTTGTTTTCTAAATAAGTTTTAATTAATACTAATGCAACATTGCAATCATCTTCAGATTTTATACATTCTGGTTGTAAAATATTTTTTATTAAACTATTTCCATATTTTTTTTCTATTTCCACATAGTGCATATTCTCAAATGGACTACCGAATGTATTTCCTATAGCACCTCCAAGTAAACATCCTAAAATTTTACTTTTTAAATTAATCTTATGCTGCATTTTAATATTATTAAAATTATTATTGCTAACGATAGCAATAATTTTCTAAAATTATTTTTATTTAGCTAATTTAAAAATGGACTTTAATATAACTATCTATTTAAAAATATTGAAAAAATTTTAAATTCTACATACAATTCAAACAGTTAAAGTAGAAAAATTTAAAAAGGTACGGTTATGGAAAAAAAATTTACTTTAAAAGATGTTGCCACAAAGGCTAAAACTAGTATTAGAACAGTATCAAGAGTAATAAATGAATCTAATTTAGTTAATAATAAAACAAGAGAAAAAGTTATAAAAGTTATAAAAGAATTAAATTATTCACCAAATATTATAGCGAGAAGTTTAAAATCTAAATCGTCTAAAACTATTGGAGTAATTATTCTTGATATATAGCCCATTCTTTTCAGCATTAATTAGGAGTATAGAATCCATAGCAACACAACATGATTATTCAGTAATAATATGTGAATCTCAATATGATGTTAAATTAGAGAACAAACATCTTAAAACTTTGATTGATAGGATGGTTGATGGTATTATTATCAACCCTGCCTCAAGAACTTACAATAATATAAAAAATATAGCAAACCAGGGAGTAAAAATTGTGATTTTAGGGCATCCAGAATTTTTTAATATTAACATTAGTTCTGTTTATTTTGATGAGTATGAGGGCATGTTAATGGCAATTCAACACTTAGTAGATAATGGACATAAAAAAATACTTTTTGTTAGTGGAGACATAGAAAATCCATCAGAAAATTTAAGAACAAAAGGATATAAGGATGCATTGAAAAAAAATAATATTTCATTAAAAGATGAATTAATAATTAAAACTAAAGTAAATATAGAAGGTGGATATAATATAAGTGATACAATCTTTAAATCTGATCTAGATTTTTCTGCAATCATGTGCTTTAACGATTTAGTTGCAATGGGCATCTTAAAATATTGTCATGAAAAAAGCATTATTATTCCCAATGATTATTCATTAATGGGATTTGATGATATTTTTTGTGCCTCGCTCCTTAAACCATCTCTTACTACGGTTCATCAACCAAAAAATTATTTGGGAAAAATAGTTGGAGAATTATTAATTAATAAATTAAATGATATAAATATAAATAATCAACATATCAAAATAGCTCCAACTCTTGTTATTAGAGAATCAGTTAGAAAAATAAATCAAGTTTAATTATCTTTTCTCTTATTTTCCCAATCTCAGAGATCTTTTAAGGATAATGTATTTATTATGTCTTGCTTTTCAAGTCCGGCTCTTTTTGCAACATCAACACCCAATCTGATTTGTCCATATTATAATAATTTCCTGTAGTAAGTATTTCTCCACCAGATATAGCTTTTGGTGATTTTTCAAAACCTCCTATATCGTCTGCCTGCCAGCAGTGAATTGACATACTAATTTCTTTTAAAATATTAATAACAATATCGGTATTTACGCCTAACTCTAAATATTGCTCTTTGGCTTCAGAATATTTTTTATCCATACTGGAAACCATTTCAATGATTCTCCTTCATCTCTCTTTTTAAATTAAAAACATTTAAAAAATTGTAAAATTGTAAACTTAAATTGTTAACAATTCTCATAATATTGTAAAGCCAATTCATCATTTATAAAACAGGGGGGGTTTTAAAAATGCGGCTTAACATATAATAAAATATAAGATGGTTAAGAAAATACTGGACGAAGAATTGATGGGAAAAATTCAGCAATTTTGAACATTTTTCAGTAATATGATAATATACAAATTGCTTAATTTTTTTGTAGATTTTATGCAAATTTGACAATTTTAGCTGGGGGTGCCATTTACATTTTTGGCTGAGAGGCTTATATAAGCCGACCCTTTGAACCTGACCTGGGTAATACTAGCGTAGGAAAGCAGATATTAAAATTTAAAAAATATTTGTAAAAAACTATCGGCATTACATGGTCGGTAGTTTTTTTATTTTTAAATTTAAATTGGATTTAAGTTATAGCAATTATTAAACATTTATAAGAAAGTAAGGGAGAATATGTATATTTCTGATTGTCTTGAAAAAATCAGACAGAAAAAACCGCTGATACATCATATAACAAACTGGGTAACCATATATGATTGCGCCAACATTACCAGAGCTATAGGAGCTTTACCTGTTATGGCACATGCTAAAGAGGAAGTAGAACAAATGGCTTCAATTGCTGATGCTCTTGTTTTAAATATAGGAACTTTAACCACTGATTTGATAGAATCAATGATTCTGGCATCAGTATCTGCAAATAAAAAAGGTATTCCGGTAATTTTAGATGCAGTTGGTGCAGGCGCAACAGATTTCAGAACACAAAAAACAAAAGAAATCTTAAAACAGGTTAAAATTTCAGTGCTTAAGGGAAATTCGTCTGAGATTGGAACAATTGCAGGAGTTGAGGCAGAAACCAGAGGAGTTGAGGCGATATCGGTAAAGGGAAATTTAACAGGAATAGCAAAACATCTTGCAATTATGGAAGACATTACCGTGGTCATTACTGGGAAAGAGGACATTATTTCTAATGGAACAGAGACTTACATTTGTAAAAACGGCCATAATATGCTGGGAAAATTTGTAGGAACTGGCTGTATGTCTGCTTCGCTAATTGGAGTTTTTTGCGCTGTAGAAAAAGATTATGCATTTGCTTCTGCTGCTGCCTTGTCCTGTTTTGGTATAGCAGGCGAGCTTGCTGCAGAAAATGCCAAAGGGCCCGGCACATATAAAATCAGCTTCTTTGATGAAATATTTAATCTTAATTCGACATCAATAGACAAACTGAAAAAAATAGAAAAAATAATTTAAAAATATAAAGAACAAAATTTAAAAATAAATAAAATTAGAAAATTTTTTATATTAAAAAAACTATATATAGATAAAACCAGAATGAAAACTGCAAAATACAAAAAAGATTTATTAAAGGTTATAGATTTGTATTTTATTACTGATTCCAGTTTGTCCATAAAAGGAGTCATGGTAGATGTTAAATGTGCTATTAAGGCCGGGGTTAAAATAATCCAGTACAGAGAAAAGGAGAAATCTACACGCCAGATGCTGCAGGAAGCAAATAAAATAAAAACCATGTGCAGGAAAAATAATGTTTTATTTATAGTAAATGATGAAATTGATATTGCATTGGCGGCTGGTGCTGATGGAGTGCATCTTGGAAATGATGACATGCCTTACGAAATTGCAAGAAAATTACTGGGAAAAGATAAAATTATCGGTTTAACTGTGCATAATCTGGAAGAAGCAATGCAAGCACAGGAAGCAGGTGCGGATTATATTGGAGTAAGTCCTGTTTTTGAAACCAAAACCAAACCGGATGCTGGAATACCTGGGGGACTTAATCTTATTATGGAAATAAAAAGCAATATAAAAATCCCATTTGTAGCAATTGGAGGGATAAATGAAAATAACATAAAAAGTGTACTTGCTGCAGGTGCAAAATCAGCAGCTATTATATCAGCAATAGTCACCAAATCAGACGTTGAAAGAGAGTGCAGAAAATTCAGAGACATTATTTTGACATACCATGATGAGATATAAATAACTTACTAAACTAATGATATTTATAAAATAATAAAAATTACCATAAAAGGAGATTGATTATAAATGACACAAATAGATGAAGCAAAAGCAGGAAATATTACAAATGAAATGAAAGTAACAGCCAATCAGGAAGGCCTTGGTCCCGAAAATATAAGAGAGCACCTTGCTGATGGAAGCATTGTTATTCCATATAATAGAAAACATAAGTCTCTTAACAAGTTATCAGCAATAGGAAAAGGTCTTAGAACCAAAGTCAATGCTAATATTGGAACATCTCCAGAACATGCAGTTTTAAAAGAAGAACTGGAAAAATTAAAAACAGCAATGGATGCAAAAGCAGATACAATTATGGACTTAAGTACTGGTGGTAATATAGACAGGATAAGAAGAGCTATCCTGGAAAACTCCCTTATCCCTGTAGGTACCGTTCCCATTTACCAGGCTGCCATAGAAGCCTCCAGCAGAAAAGGTATTGTCAGCATGGATGAGGAGGAAATTTTTGAAGTAATTGAAAAACAGGCTGAGGATGGAGTAGATTTCATGACCATTCACTGCGGAGTAACTATGCAATCCATCGAAAGATTAAAAAATCAGGGAAGGATTTTGGATATTGTCAGCAGAGGAGGAGCTTTCCTTACAACCTGGATGCTGCACAACAATAAAGAAAATCCGCTTTTTGAAAATTATGACAGACTTTTAAAAATAGCCAAAAAATATGATGTTACCTTAAGTCTTGGAGATGGTTTAAGGCCAGGATGTATTGCTGATGCCACAGACAGAAGTCAGATACAGGAAACTATAATACTCGGTGAACTTGCACAAAAAGCACTAAAAGAAGGAGTGCAGGTAATAATAGAAGGGCCGGGTCATATGCCAATTAATCAGATAGAGGCAAACATACTTCTTGAAAAAAAGATTTGCAACAATGCCCCGTTTTATGTTTTAGGTCCACTGGTTACTGATATAGCTCCAGGATATGATCATATTGCTGCAGCTATAGGTGGAACTATTGCCGCATATTGCGGTGCTGATTTCCTGTGTTATCTTACACCATCTGAGCATTTAAGACTGCCTACAGTAGAGGACGTAAGAGAAGGAATAATAATTACCAGAATTGCAGCTCATGCAGCAGATATATCCAAGGGGATTAAAGAAGCAATTAATCAGGATATAGAAATGGCAAGAGCAAGAAAAAATCTTAACTGGGAAAGACAGATAAACCTGGCTATTGACCCTGCAAAGGCTAAAAGAATGAGAGAGGAAAGTAAAATAACAAGCAATAAGTGCACTATGTGCGGAAAGTATTGTGCCATTGATGTTTTAAAAAAATATTTAAATACTGATAAAATAAGCTGTTAATTATAAAAATAAAATACTGAAAAAATTCATAAGAAAGGTGTATAAGTGGATATAACCAAAATAGGCGGGGAATTTGGACTTATAAAAAGACTTACAAAAAAACCCATAAATAAACAGGTAATTAAAGGTATTGGCGATGATGCTGCTGTTATAAAGTTTGGAGACAATTATCTTCTTTTTACTGCTGATACACAGGTCGAAGGAGATCATTTTTCTCTTGATTATTTTACTCCACGGCAAATCGGGAAAAAAGCAGTTGAAATTAATGTATCTGATATTGGAGCTATGGGAGGAGTACCAAAATTTTTTCTGGTATCTCTGGTTATACCAAAAACTATGGATGTAGAGATTATTGAAGATATTTATAATGGTATGCGGGAAGTTTGCAATAAATATTACATTGAAATTGTTGGTGGAAATATTACTCATGGAACACAATTGATTATAGATATATCGATGATTGGCAAAGCAGCAAAACAAAATTTAAAATTCAGATCTGACGCAAAACCGGGAGACGTTATTATGGTAAGCGGCAATCTAGGTTCAAGTACGGCAGGTCTTAATCTTTTTTTAAAAAATATTGATGATTTTGATGAAGTAAAGAGAAAACATACAGAGCCAGAAGCTAAATTTTATAAAGTTAAGCCATTTCTTAAATACATAAATGCAATGATTGATATTTCGGATGGCCTTGCTTCAGAAGTTACCAGAATATGTGAACAAAGCAAAACTGGTGCCATAATTTATGCTGATTCTATTCCCATAAAACCAATCACTCAAAAAGCTGCGCAAGCCTGCAATAAAAATGCCCTGGATTTTGCCTTATATGGTGGAGAAGATTTTGAATTGGTGTATACAGTTTCTGAAGAAAATCTGGATAAGGTTAAAGGTATCGTAGTAGGAAAAATTACAGGAAAAAAAAGAGTAAGAATATTAAAAGATGGGAAAGAAGAAATAGTATCCGGTCATGGATATGATCACTTCTTAACCAATAGTAAAGTTATTTAAAATACAATCTATTTCTGCTTTTGACTTTGTTCTCCAAAAATTTATAAAGACTTTATCCAGGCAAATTTCATGTAATCTTATAAATGATGTTTGTTCAATTAACTGTCCATTGTAAGTTCTAAAATTTAAATATTTCTGTCAAATTTTTAATGATTTGGCAGCTTGACTATACTAACGAAAATCCTGTATAATACAAGAATAAGCTAAAACATACAAAAATTGAACTATTATGATTAATATCAATAGATTATATGAGAAATTATTTAAATATATTTATCAATTTATTAATTACATTAACACGATAGATAGGAG
>JAMDDL010000003.1 GCA_023488645.1 Actinomycetota bacterium
TGACAGCCTGTACATTATTAATCCCGTTTTCCATTCCTCATCAACCTTTCCAAGCTTATTTTCCGCGCCTAAAAAACCTTTAATATCATTACTTGGCCTTACATAGCAATTTGTTGCATCAGTTCCGGCAGATAAAAGTCCTATAACATTTCCGCTGCTGTCAAGAACAGGTCCGCCGCTGTTTCCAGGTCTTGCATTTCCCTGCACCTGAATCATTTCAACTCCGTTTACAATGACTGAACCGCTCATTGTCCCATTTGTAACCGTGGGATTTAATGTATTATTCTGGCCTATGTCAGAAGTCCACGGGTATCCGATGATCGTCACAGGGCCTTGGACTTCCATTGTGGAAGAATCTCCGAGAATTAAACTTGAAAGCATTCTCCCTGTTGTCGGTGTAATTCTTAAAATAGCAATATCGCGCTGATCGAAAGGACTCTGTTCAATTAATTCCGCTCTTAAGAACTGGCTGCCTGCCGCACCTTGCGGAACTGATGCAACTGCCGTGTTAAACTGAACTGCAATTTCAAGAGCATAGGGATTTCCCTGTCTGTCCTCAACTTTTACATTGCCATAGGCTGCATCCCAATCAGCATCAGTCCAGCCACTGCAGTCGTAGTTATCAGTCAGATACCTGTAAATAAGATCCTTTTTAAATTCATCAACATCTATATCAACTACATGCCCAGCAGTAACAATATGGCCAGTCTGTGGATTTACTACAAAACCGGTGCCTCCGAATGCCTGACTATAAGGATTGCTCCATTCGTTTGTAAACGGATCAAGGACATAAGCATAAAAAACGGAAGTGATAAAACATACTGCCGGCTCTGCCAGCAATACTTTATCTGCTGCATTAAGCTGATAGTTTGCAACATCAGCCGGCAATTCTGACGAAGAAGACGTATCTTCTGCAAAAATATTTGCAGTAAAACCTGAAACTAAGAGAAATACGGTTAAGAAGATCAGAACAAACAAACTTTTATTTTTCATGTTTCCCCCCTTTCCCCTTAATGGCAAAGTTAGATAATATTTATATTTTCAACTTACAGTATTACTTAATTCAATTTACGGAAATAATTTTGGATAAAAAAAATTAATATCAGAAGCATTTTATTATTATTGTATAAGATTCAGGTTGATTTTAAAATAATTATTATTTTTTTAGAAAATGAATTATTGACATATTGTTAATTATTATATAATCTATATTTACTGTAATTTCAGATATTACAGTAAATATAGATAATACTTAAAGAGGGATTAATTAAAGATGGATCAGATTAATAAAAAATGTTGCATGGTGGAATCTGTAATAACTGTTGATGAGAGAGGGCAGATGATTCTTCCAAAAAATATCAGGGATAAGGCAAATATAAAAGCAGGCGATAAATTTGCAGTGGCATTATTGGAGAAGGATGGAAATGTATGTTGTTTATCACTGGTAAAAGTTGAAAATTTATCAGGAGCTGTGATGGATCTGATGAATCCTGTAAACGAATAGATATTATTAACTCAATAATCAGAATGAAGGTGCTATAGAAGTGGATGAAGAAAAAATAAAAAAAATTGTCAGAGAAAGCTATGGAAGAGTTGCAAAGGGAGAAAATTCATGCTGCCAGTCATCAGTTGCTACATGTTGCAGCAGTTCCAAACTTAACAGAAAAATCAGTTCGGAAATAGGATATTCTATTGAGGAAATGGATATGGTTCCGGAAGGGTCAAATCTCGGACTAGGTTGCGGTAATCCGGTTGCACTTGCTTCATTAAAAGAAGGGGAAGTCGTGCTTGATCTTGGCTCAGGAGCAGGTTTTGACTGCTTTCTTGCTGCCAACAAGGTAGGTAAAAATGGAAAAGTGATTGGTGTTGACATGACTCCCGATATGATTGAAAAGGCAAGAGAAAATGCCTTAAAAGGAAATTATTCCAATGTTGAATTCAGATTGGGTGAAATTGAAAATCTGCCTGTGGCAGATGGAATAATTGATATAATTGTTTCAAATTGTGTAATAAATCTTGCACCAGACAAGCAAAGGGTTTTCAAAGAATCATTCAGAGTATTAAAACCTGGTGGAAGACTTATGGTTTCTGATATTGTTTTAACAGGTAACTTGCCTGAAGCAGTAAAAAATTCAGTAGCCGCTTATGCGGGTTGTATGGCAGGTGCCGTTTTAAAAGAAGATTACATAACCGATATAAAATCTGCAGGATTTACAGATGTTAAAGTTCTTGAAGAAAATATTTTTCCTATAAAATATATAGCAAATGACAGCACCGTCCTTGCTTTTAAAAATGATTTAAATTTATCTGAAGATGAAATAGAGTATTTGAGCAGGACCATATTAAGTATTAAAGTTGCAGCACTTAAAGAATAAAAGAGCGCAGCTGCAGGCAGTTAGATTCCTTTAAATTTTAAACTTTAAACAGTATAAATTTTGATTCCCATTTTTGTAAGTTTATTCAAGAATTGAGGGTCTATCTCTTTATCTGTTACTAAAATGTCAATAATATCAATTGACCCGACTCTATAAAGTAATGAAGTCTTGAATTTTGATGAATCACTAAGAGCTATTATCTGTTTTGCAGATTTTACTATACTTTTTTTTACTTCAAGCTCATCCTGTGAAGCAATTGACATAATATTTTCCTTATTTAGACCGCTGATTGAAATAAATGCCTTATCTGCAAATATGCTGTTGAAAAAATTGATTGTGTCATAACCTGCAAGGCAGTAAACATCCTTTTTTAAAAATCCGCCTGAACAAAAAACCTCAATATCGGAATCAGATTTTCTCAGGTTTGCAAGTATTGTAGGGCTATTAGTAAAAATTTTAAGTTTTTTATTTTTAGGAATGAATTCTGAAAAATAAATATTTGTCGTACTGGATTCAAGGATTAAGCTGTCACCATCATCAAGAAGCGTGGCTGCAAATCTTGCAATTCTTTTTTTCTCTTCAATTCTTAATTCCATCTGTTCCTCAAACTGTAATTCCTGTGCCGATTTTGGATTACTTATTGCGCCCCCATGCGTTCTTTTTATAATACCCTTGTTTTCCAGATCATTAAGATCTCTTCTTATTGTTATTTCAGAAATATTAAATTCAGCCGCAAGTTCAGGAACAGTTATTCTACCCTTTAAATTAATTAATTCAGCTATTTTATTTTGTCTTTCTTCAGTAAAAATTTTCATTTTTTTATTTTCCTGTTTTTAAAATTTTTAAATAATTAGCTTTAATATTTTCTTGACTTTAAATTATGATTATGAAATAATCGTAAACGATATTATTTAATCATTAATGATACAATAAAGTCAATAAAATAATCATTTTATTTGAATTTTATTTATAAAATATAAAAAATTAAAAGAAAGTAGTCAAATATGAAACCATTATCGAATTTCTACAAGCTATTGTCTGACATTGAAGTAGAATTGCTTCATGAAAATGTTACAGATCTGCTTGAGGATCCCGGAATTAAAATTGAGAATAAAACAATGCTTGAGGCCCTGCAAAATGACGGGGCAAAAGTTGATTTTGAAGCTATGGTTGTAAAGATACCTAAAAAACTCATGGAGGATTATATTGATATAGCAAGAAAAGAGGAGATAGAGAGAGTTAAACAAAAAGATAACAATAGTGTTCTTGAAACCTCATATCCCAACAAACTTACTTTCAGCTGGCATAGCCCGTTCAGAAACCGGACTCCAAAAATACAGGCTAGTTTTGGCGGAGGAGCACCCCTTTATTATGACCACAAACTTAAGACAAACAGATATGCCACAAAAGACGACTTTATCAGGATGGTTAATCTTGCGGAAGCAATACCGGAAGTTACTACGGTCGGAAATGCAGTTCATTATTTAAAGGAAAGCGATGGTACGGATGTTGCTCCCAAAATGGTTGCAATAAAAGGGGCGGCTGCAGTAGCAAAACACTCTTCAAAACCGGGATGTACATCAATTATAGATAAAAGGCAGCTCCCGTATCTTATGGAAATAGGAAGAATTGTAAAGGGAAGTGCAAAAGAATTTGTAAAAGATCCTATACTTGTAAACATCCATGATACGGAATCTCCGCTTAGAGTTACAAAGCCGGAGGCAGCCATCATGGAAGCTATGGCAAAAAACAACTTGAGCATATCTATTCTTCCCATGCCTCTTTTAGGCATATCAACACCTGTCTATCCGATATCTGCATCAATAGTTGGTGCTGCCGAAATTCTTGGCGTATGGGCGGCAACAAAAGCAATAAATAAATCCTGTCCTGTTGAGGCAAGCTGTGTTTCAGGAATATTAAATCCAGTAACCGGTGCAGCATGTTTTACAACTCCTGAAGCAGTGATGATCGATCTTGCTGTTGCGCAGCTGTTCAGAGAAAAATACAATACGCCCTGCGGTACAGGTGTTGGTTTGATAGACTCGCCAATACCGGGTGCCCTGTCAATATTTGAACGTACTTTTAAGGTTTTAGCCTCAGGTTTAGCGGGAGAGCCTTCATTTCCTGTAGGAATCATAGGAGGCGCTGTTGTATTTTCTATGGAACAGGTAATACTTGATCTGGATATTGCAACATTTGAGCAAAATTATATAAAAGGAATAGGCGGACAGGATTTTGCAGAATCTCTTGATCTTATAAGGGAAAAAGGGATAAGAGGGTTATTTATTGATACCGAACATACTGCAAAAAATTTCAGGCAAAATATTACAATGACCAGGGCAATTAATCGAATAAAAAGCACAAGCGTAGCTGATGCTTTAAAGGCTGACCCGGTTGAAATTGCACATCAGAAGTGTCTTGAACTTCTGTCAAATAGTGAACCTTATCATATCGATGAAGAAAAAGCTTTTGCTATAGACAAGATCGTTGAAGCAGCAGCTAAAGAACTGACATCAATTAGTGGGGCAATGGAATAATGCAGCCGTTGATATAATCGATATATTCAGACCTGCAAGTGAAGCGCCGTCAATAGTAATAGAAGCACTTCTTTTAAACCTGTAATTATCTGGATGCAGCCTGGTATAAGTAATGATGAAGCATACTACCTTGCAAAATTAATTGTTTGATTAATCAACAAAATTATCAGCATCAAGTCCACTGAGGCCCAGCATATCATTTACGCTTATGCTTCTTCTTGAAAGATATTTTCTGACCTGATTTTCATTTGAAAGTCTTAACATATTATAATTTTCCTGTGAATCATCCTGCCAGATGCGGCGTTCAAACATAAGGGCAATACAGCTTTCGATATTTTCCCATTTTTCTTCACTTATCTCTCTAAGGAAAATTTCTTTTCTTTCATTTTCATCAAAAAGCTCAAGGATAGCTGCAATGACATCTTTTAAAATACCGGCCCATGCCTTAAATGAGCCGGAGAGATAAATCCTTTCGGATATCTTATGGTTTTCATCATTTTTATCAGGATCCCATTTACCCGTCAATGTATATCTGGTAACCAGATTAAGCAGCCTTACAACATTTTTTCTTTCAAGCTCTCTAAGCCTGTCAGATTCTTCAATATCCATATCAAGAGGAGGAACTGCAATAAATTTTTTAAATATGGTTTGTTTAAGTCTGTTGGTAGTTAAGGGTTTCCTGTTGCTTGAACTGAATTCTTCCACGTATTTTATGATTGAATTTTTCTTATCCTCAATTATGCTGTCATAAATATTGCTTTCAATCATATTAATAGCGGAATGTTTTTTCCTGCCATTGTTTATTAAAAAAGTTGTAAATCCTGCTTCTGATTTTTGACCTTTTTGAGCCATATATTTCTTCCATTCTTCTGCAAAAATACTTGCCCATTTGTTTATAAGAACAGAAGTAAAGAACGGCATCTGTCTTAATCTGTCATGTGCCACAAGATTTGTTTCTTTTAATAACCTGATATTGGGCTCTACATATACCTTGCATTCAATTTCTTTTCTGCCTGCCCAGATTTGAGCGGCAGCTTTATGCTGACCGTCAAAAAGAAAGATCTTATTTCCGGTTAAGCGGCAAACAGATGGAGTTAACTGACTGTTTACAAGCAGGTGCCTGTAAAGATTCCAAAGCCTGTCTATTTCAAGAGGCCTTGGCTGCAGCTCCTCGTCATTGTGTATGTATTCTACAGGAAGGACAATATAAAAATATAAAAAACCTGTTGCCGGACATATAAATAACGGAAAAGATGACATACCATTTTTTTCATCCGGAATTATCCTGATTTCATTGCTCGAATTATTAATTTCAGTTTTAAGATGTTTTGCGAAGTTGTTTTCCTGAAGTTTTAATTTAAGCACATCATTTAATTTTTTTAATCCGCCGTCTTTAAAGAATTTTTCCATTTCCTTATTTGAATTATATTCAGTAAGTGACAGTTCTCCCATTTCCTTATGGTGTTTTTTGCAGACTGCGACAAAGTTTGATGGGTCAAACCTATCCTCCATAGTTAGCGGTTTTATATGATGAAATTCAACTTCAGATTTATTATTTATTGCTCTCCTGTCAATTGCACAGGTTAATTTACTGCCGATGGTGTTATTTGAAATGATGATTTTTTTATCTTTTGCAGAAGGCTCGGGGTGAGCTGACATTTTTAACCTCCAAAAAAATGGTTTATTTTAAAATAAATATATGAAAATTATAATATGTAATATTAAAATAATCTAAAGCAAGTTTAACTTATTTTAATAAAAATAATTAAAAAATATCTAAAATATTTTTTTAATTTTTGAAATTAAAGATATAATATGCATTTAATTTTAGATATTTTTATTTTTAATAAATTGTAAAAAATGAAAATTTAAATTTTATGGAGAAATTCAGAATTTTTCTTAATAATATTTCCTGCTTTTTTAGCACTTTTATTAGCAGAGCCAGGTTTTATATTGATGAACAGGGCAGAATTGAGGGGCATTTTGAACAGAATTACTGGCACATAAATAACAGTTTTTTAAGAGACAGGCTCCACATTAGAAAAATAAATATCACCAAAGTAACAACGATAACAGTATTTGTATTAATTTATCTTGCAATTTGTGTTGTTTTCAGACCATGGCTTATTTTAAGCCTTACCACTACAGCCGGAGGTGACACAGGAACCCACCATTACGGAATAAAATTCATGATAGATAACCTGCTTCCCAAATTCAGAGTTACAGGCTGGTCTGACGGCTGGTATGCAGGTATGCCGATCATACAATTTTATTTCCCCTTTCCTTATCTTTTAGTTGCTCTTTTAAGTAAAATAATTCCCTACAATATAGCCTTTAAAGTTATTACTGTTTTAGGCTCTTTTATTTTACCTGCTTGTGCTTACTGGATGATCAAACTTTTCAGATTTAAATATCCGTACCCGCTTCTTGGTGCGCTTGGAGCAACACTTTTTTTATTTATTGAAAGTTATTCCATTTATGGAGGAAACTTCCTGAGTACTCTTGCTGGAGAATTCGGATATTCTTTCAGTTTCGCTCTTGGTTTTTTATTTATAAGTACAATGCACCTGGCGCTTGAAAGAGGGGCAAAATTTAACTGGCTTTTTGTCTTAAACTGTTTCATCTTAATGGCGGTTGCGCTTTCCCATGTTCTTACAATAATTTGCCTTCTGTTAATTCTTCCATGGCTGCTTCTGGAAAACAGAAAAGGAAGAAATGTGTGGTATATGATTTGTGTTCTTATTATCGGATTTTTTCTGACAGCATTCTGGAGTGTGCCTTTTGCTCTCAAACTTAAATATACGCCTAATATGGGATGGCATAATTTAAAGAATTTTAAGCCGCTGGCTCCTGCGGAACTTATTCCTGCAGTCGTATTAGCTGTTATAGGCATAATAATTTATATAATTATAATTTCAAGAAGGGATGACAAAAGAAATATTGCATTTACAATTTCATATCTTCTTCTTACCCTTGTATTTTTCATCCCGGGCGAAGGCAGGATCTGGAATGCAAGGCTTTTGCCGTATATATATATCCTTGATTTGCTGCTTGCCGGATACACACTGTTCTTTTTATTCGGAATACTTATGATATATTTGCGTAAATATAAAGTTTCAGCCAGCAGGATTGCAGCGCTGTTGTTTGTTCCTTTAATTGCTATTGGTGCTTTTGGGACAATACTTTCAACGCAGCCGAAAGCTGCAGGCTGGGCAACTTATAACTACAGCGGTTATGAAAAAAAGCCTTACTGGAAAATATATAAAATGATGATGGATTATATTGATTCCAAACCTGAAGGCAGATGGATGGTTGAACAAAACCACGATGCTCTTGAAAAGCTTGGAACTACAAGAGCTTTTGAACTCATTCCTTACTGGACAAAAAGCGCAACAATGGAAGGACTGCTTGCTGAAGGCGCTTTTACAGCTCCATTCCACTTTACAGAGCAGGCTTTGCTTTCAAAAAGGCCAAGCAATGCCATTCCGGGGTTAAAACTTCCGCCAATGAATATAAAATTAGGTGTTGATAATCTTAAGATGATGAATATAAGGTATATGATTGCAAGCTCTCCGGAAGCTACTGCAGAACTTGATAAAAATCCTGATGCAAAGCTGATGGCAAAGTTTGATGTTTTTAATTTTTATGAAATAAATACAACCGGCATGTATGTGGAAATTTTAAAGATTTTGCCTGTCAGGGTTAAGACAGAAAAATGGTATGATACTATTCTTCCATGGTTTAAATATGATGATCCCGATAAAGCATTCATTATATGGGATCAGGGAGAAAAGGGGCTTGAAAATTTCAGGGAAGTATCTTCATCTTCAGTAACTGAAATTAAAAAGATTCCCATTAAAACTAATGGCAGTGTGCTTGAAGAGCATATTGAAAATGAGAAAATAACATTTAAAACTACTGCAATTGGAATTCCGCATATTATAAAAATATCGTATTTCCCAAACTGGAAAGCTGTTGGCGCTGATGGGCCTTATGCAATTTCCCCGTCATTTATGATGGTAATTCCAAGACAGGAAAATGTGACATTATATTATGGTTCAACAAGAGAAGATGTAATTGCGAGAACCTTTACTCAAGCCGCATGGATATTTCTGGTTGTTCTTCTAATTATTGACAGAACAAAATATATTATGATTCTCAAAAAGAGCAAAAATAGTTGCAAGTAGAATCTGTCTATAAGAATAAATAATTAGACAAGAAACATTAAAAAAAATCTTACTCCTGCTGCTTCAACTCTTTTTGCGATGTCTGCCGGGGCATAATCGTCAAAACTGATATTCTTTTCCGTCAAGATGTTTCCTCCGTTCTTATCTATGTTATTATTAATTGCTACTGAAATGTTTACATACTTCAAAAAACAAACTGCATAAACTCAAAATAAAAAATAAAAAATTATTTTATTAAATTAAGAAAAATAAGCAACCATAAAATAATTTTTTACTTTTTTAAATAAAATATTTACAAAATAAATTATTGTTAAGACTAATAATCAATATAAATTTTTCCGCCAAAAACAAAAAAGATTTTTAATTTATCTGTATCTTCCGTTATTATTGAATGCTCCATGTTTGGGGGAATATAAAGAAAATCACCTTTTTTTACCTGATTTAACTCCCCGGCTACATTAACTGCCCCGATACCTGAAAGTACATATAAGGCTTCTGAAACATCATGAGAATGCGAAAGAGAAGTTTTATTTTTATCAAATTCAACAATACCAAGACTTAAATCATTAGTTTTAACATATCCTTGAGAGCCAAATGCAAATCTGACCCACCTGTCTTCAAAGATTTTTTTATTTATTTCTTCTTCATTAAATTTATATGGTTTTAAATTATCCTGCTGCAAATTAACCTCCGGACTTTAAAATTGTTAAATTATAATATGGTAAAAATTTGTGCTATATTTTACCAGAAAAGAGATGAATGTAATAATTATTTTTTATTTATTTAGAAAAAATACTATTATGAAAAGATGAAGAATTGTTGCAAGTCCAAAATAATTAAAAAAGCATAAACCCGCTTGAATACATCAAAATGCAATAACCTAGTTCTAAAATAAACATGGAAAAGGTAAAATATATTTTAAAGAAATATTTTAGAAAAATAGCTGAGTCAGTTTTATGCAAAAGAGGGGGATTTTTATGGCAAAAATATCTAAACAAAGATCCAGTAAATCCGGGATGCCGGCAGGCTCACTTATTCATATAGGTGAAAGAAAAGTAGATAAAATAAAAATCAAATTAATAGATTATGGAGATCAGGATTATATTGAGCAGGATATTGAAGATATTGAGCAGTGTTTTAAGTTCAAGGATGAAAAGACAATAACCTGGATAAATATTGATGGTATACACGAGACCGATATTTTAAGTAAGCTGGGAAAGTGCTTTGGTTTTCATCCCCTTATCCTTGAAGATATTTTAAATACGGAACAACGCCCGAAAATAGAAGACTTCACCGACTACATTTATATTGTTTTAAAAATGATTGATTATGATAATAAACTTGATGAAATTACTTTGGAACAGGTAAGCATTATCGTTGGCAAAAATTACGTAATCTCTTTGCAGGAAAAACCTTTGAACATTTATGAACCTATAAAAAACAGGATTAGAAACGATAGAAGCAAAGTAAGAAAAGCCGGTTCAGATTATCTGGCATATTTATTAATAGACTCCATCATAGACAATTATTTTGATGTTATAGAAAAAACAGGGGAAAAAATAGAGACTGTTGAGGACAAACTCGTTGTAAACCCCACACAAAAAACTTTAAAGACCATATACAATTTAAAAAGGGATATGCTCTTTATGCGAAAATCAACCTGGCCACTTAGGGAAGTCATAAGCAAAATGGAAAGAGGCGAAATATCCCTTATTAATGACAGCACAAGAATATATATAAGAGATGTATACGACCATATAATTCAGGTCATAGACACGATAGAAACTTACAGAGATATACTTTCAGGAATGATAGATATTTATCTTTCAAGCATAAGTAACAGATTAAATGAGGTAATGAAAATTTTAACGATCATATCTACGATATTTATTCCCATCACATTTATAGCCAGCATATATGGAATGAACTTTAAATTTATGCCTGAAGTTTCATGGAAATGGAGTTACCTTATTGTATGGGTGATAATTATTGCTGTTATTATTTATATGGTTATATTTTTTAAAAGAAAAAAATGGTTCTGATTTTTTATTTATGGTATTAAAGTTGGAAAATCAAAATTAGTTATTTTACAAAGTGATATAACAAAGCAGGGCACTGATGCTATTGTAAATGCGGCAAATTAATACTTAATAAAATTAATAATTTTTACTATAAAACTTAAATTTTTTAAAGATTCTAATGTCCTTCCGTCAAAGCCTTAACTGCAAGTGCAAGGTAACAGAGAACTATGGGAGGGATAGCGATAAGGGTCAGCATCATACCTTTTGAAATTTTATGCATCGCTTTTGTTTCTTTTATATTAGAGATAAGGCTTATTAAAAATAAAATGCCTGCTGCGAGCACAACAACCAGGAGAGATCCGATTATTATATACGAGTAAGTCATCACATTATTTTTTATTATTTCAATGCTCAAAAAAAGTATGAAGATGTAAAATGCAAAAGCGAAATATCCCGTTATGATAGTTGCCAATCCCAGTTTATAATTCTTTACTTTTAATTCCATTTCTTTCCTTTTTTTAAAAAATACTTGAAATAATGTATATTATTATATAAAATATGTATACAATAATATACATAATAAATAATTATGTCAAGCACAAATAAACAAGTAATATTAGGTAACAACCTTAGAAAGTGCAGGTTTGAACATAATGAAATTTCTCAGCAGGAACTTGCTAATGCTCTCGGGGTGACCAGGCTTACGATTCACTCAATTGAAACTGGCAAATTCAACCCGTCTGTCTCACTTGCCCTGAAGATTGCAAGATTTTTTAATAAACCGGTAGAAGAAATATTTTATCTTTATGAGAGCTAGCCGTGCTATAAAGATTTTTTTATTCTTAATTATTATTGATTGGGATAAAAGGAGCTGCAAATGAAAAAAACTACAGATATAAGTCAAAAAGTGACACTTGGATTTAGCATATTATCTTTTGCAGGATTTATATACAATTTATTTTTTTATATTTCACTTGAAATTATAACAATAAAATTTGGGAATATAGCTTCTTTTATCGATAGAGCAGAAATATTTGTGGGTATAATTTTTATAATATTATTTTTATTTCATATCTCAGCAATTTTAACAATAATTTTTCAATTAAAGGCTTCCAGCAGAGAAAATCTTTTTACTGCTTTCTTGTTTTTTATTTCAATAATATCTTTAATTATGGTTTTTGGCGATTTTGCCCTGATTTCTGATATTATAAAAGAATACAAAGCAGGAATCTCCGGAATTGAAACAGAATTTATAGTTTTATATTTCAGCCAGGCCCTTCATCTGCTGCTGCTCATAATAATTCCGGTATTTTTGATTTTAAAGAATAAAAGAAAAATTTTTATTGCAGATATTAAAGAGGTTGCCATAAAGGATGAAGCAATTTTTATCAATGTTCAATATATCGGGATTTTCACAGGCACGCTGGGATTGATAATTCTGACTGCATTGTCAGTTTTTGCTCCACTTTGGGCAATAAAAAAAGGTATTGTAACAGTATGCGCAACACTTATTCTGCCATATGCCATAATAGCTGCATACTGGTTGATAATGAAGTTCAGGGAAAGATTGACCGAATGGTATGATGAAAAACAATTTCAGGATGTAACAAAAGCAAGTCTTATATCTTTCATTTCTTCAATGGTCATACTTGCAATTTTTTTTATAATACAAAATACCGTGACTAAATTTCAACTCCTCAATGTGATATGGTTTCCATTATATTTCTTTATTGCACTTGTGATATTTTCGGGTACAATTCTTTATCTGAATAAAAAAGCTTTAGATTAAGATTTTCACCAGGAGCCCAATGTATATTGCAGCCACAGGATTTATCCTCGCGACACCAGGTCCATGGAAAATCTTGCAAGATATATCATAAGGGCATCTTTTTCACAGGAGAGGATGACATACATTGGGGAAGAATAAAAAGATTATTTAAGTCTTCTGTCTGTTAACTTTTCTTACACTTTTTATTTTTAATGATTGCAACATCAGTTTATGGTGTTTATTGGTATTTAATTTATGTGTTATACTTGTGAGGTCCAAAAGCAAGTTCCTATAATCTCCAGGTACAATAGGCAATACCTTAAATGACACAGCAATGCTGGAAAAAGTGCTGGATGAAGATCTGAAAAACAACTAAAAACTTTTTAAGAATAAGTTTTATCTTATTTTTATAAATTAAAGATTAGCATCAACTCCATTTTTTAATTTTAGCTTCTTTATACTTAAAATAATGTCTCGAAATATAGAGGAAAATGCATTAATTCAATAAGTTTCTTCGTATCTACCGATATTATGTCTTCATCTATAAGGAAATCAATATGTATCCTATAAGAAATGTCAATTAATGTAGAGTTTTCTCAAACCTGCCGAATAATTAAGCCCAAACTTGCTCCCGATTTTGTTTCAAAAGATTAATAAAAATATTACATAAAAATTGAACTGACTTATGTTCTTGTATCATCTGGGAAAAATTACTTGATTAAAAACAATAATTTATTAAAAAAAGCATTTTATATATTGACAATTATCTATAAAATAAATATTATTAATGCAAGCGCTTGAATTTTGTTTTTTTGAAATTTAGAAAATTTAATAGAATTTTATTAAATAATCAGCTTTAAATTAAGTAATTTTTTAATTTTTATATCTTACTTACTCTTTATAAATAAAAAATATTGGAAAAAATAGAATAGTAGTAAAAAATTTTATATTATTTGGGCAAACGCTTGTACTATAATTTAATAATTATATTTTTGAAAGGAGCTTTAATGAATTTTCCGGTTATCTTAGAAAAAGAATTTAAAACAAGAATAAAGAGATTTAAACAAAAGATGAGTGATAATAAATTAGATCTGGTTGTTATTTACTCAAATTTGCTCGATCCTTCATCGGTAAGGTATTTATCGGATGTTTCTCCGATAAATGAAAGTGCTGCAATTGTCATACCGCTTGAAGGCGAACCTATATTATGTTCAGGACAGGCATGTCATGAGTGGTCAAAATTTAAATCAAAAATAAAAGATGTAAGGATACTTCCGGAAGTCGGAGAAGTATCCGGAGTCGAATATGATATTGAAGATCAGATGGATTTTAAAGATTTATTTAAAGAAATTAAAACAAAATACTATATAAAAAAAATCGGGATAATAGGAGAGCTTATTTTCCCTTATGTAATTTACAGAAAACTTGAAAGCGTTTTTGAAAATATTCAGATAACAAATTGTGAGCAGCTCATTTATGAACTAAGAATGCAAAAATCAAAGGATGAACGGGAGTGTATAAAAAAAGCTGGAAGAATTATAAGTGATACCTTTTCCTTTGCAGTCGATAGAATAAAACCAGGTTATACGGAACTTGATATACAAGCTGATATAGAAAGTCAAATGCTGAAATTGGGCGCTGAAGCTTATTGCAACTCTTTTGCTCCAATGGTTCCATCAGGTAACGATAATTCTAATCTATGCATGAACAGAAATACTTTAAGAAAAATTAGTGGAGGCGAGATTGTAGATTTGCAGGCTGGTTCACTTTATGAAGGTTATAATGCTGTAATTTGCGCGCCCTTTGTATTAGGAAAAATTCCTCAGGAAATAAAAGATGCAGTAAAGGCAGCATTTGAAGCTGAGAAAATGGTTGTTGATGCAATGAAACCAGGAGCAACATCCATAGAACTTTTTGAAGTATACAATAATTTCCTAAAAAAAGAGAGATATGAAAAATTTTCTCCCTATGGTTCCGTGCATTCTTTAGGTATGCTTGAATGTGAATCTCCGTTTTTCTCTTCAAAGAAAGAAGTTGTTATGCTTGAAGATATGGCTATCGCAATAGATGTTTATTTTAAAGGGATGTCCTGGGGATCTTTCAGGATAGAGGATACATATATTATTAAAAAAAATGGTGCCGAATTGGTCACTTCGTTTAACGAAAAATTTATACCTGAAAATTTTTTTTAAAGGACAAAGATAATGAATGAAATAAAAAATTCAGATGGATCAAGAACATGGTATATTGCTGATGGCTGGCTGCCGTCTAAGAATAAAGAAAAAGGTGCAAATCTTGAAGGTCATGAAGCCTTAATGGCTTTAAATTGTAATAAAGATGAAGCTAAAATAAAGATAAGTGTTTTTTTTGAAGATAAAGACCCCATAGAAAACATATCTCTTATAGTTCCTCCAAGAAGAATTAAGTGTTTCAGGCTGGATAGACCTGAAGATTTTGGTGGTTTTAAACTTAAAAGGCTTTCTCAGTATGCATTAAAGATAGAAAGCAATATAGAAGTAATAGTCCAATATGGTCGTATGGATGTTACGCAGCCTAACCTAGCCTATATTGGATTAATGGCTTATCCAGGAAATGGATAAAGATTTTAATTCAAATAAAGAGAGGAGGTTGAAAAAATTCTATTATCAATTTTTATCAAAAAGAGAAAGGGGTAAGAATGAAAAAAAGTATGTTTTTAAAAATTTTTGGTATCTGTGTGGTGATAATTGTATTGCTTATGACTTTCGGGATGTATGGATGTAAAAATTCAACCACTGCTGAGACAAAAGCTGAGTCTGAAACAACAAAATCAGCAGATACTTCAGAAAAAACAGAATCTTCTATTGAAGTAGAATCTTCGGTGCAGGAGCCAGTCACAATTTCTTTATTTACGCAAGCTCCGGGTGCTTACCCGCAGATATTTCCGGAAATTATAAAGAACTTTGAATCAAAACATCCAAATGTAACTGTAGATATGAGGGTAGTAGGATATGGAGAATACCAGTCTTCTTTAGCAACTATGATAGCTGCAGGGGAGGCTCCGGATGTTTTTCTGGAAAATCAAGGTGGAGACCTATGGGGAGTTGCTCAAGCCGGAGAAGCAATGGATCTTACAGGCTATATTGATGCTAATAGTGGTGAATGGAGAAAGCAAATGTATGGCTATATTCCCGATTTGCTTTCATGGGAAGGAAAAGTATATGGCATAGCAGCTTCCTTAAATAATTTGCAGCTTATGGTAAATAAAGGATTGCTTGAAAAATTAAATCTTAAAACACCTGAGACTACAGACGATTTGATTTCCATGGCAGCTGAATTAAAAAATTCAGGTAAATCTCCAATTGCTTTTGCAACAGCCGATTTATGGGGTGCTGTTGATATGTTTATGGTATTTGTTCATCAGCAAAATGGAGGAGAAATTCTTAAAAAAGCTGATATGGGACAGGAACCCTGGAGCGGTAATGAAATTTTTATAAAAGCAATGGACACAATTAAGCAGTTAAATGATGCAGGAGTGTTCATGAAAGGTGCTTCAGCTATGAATTATCACGAGGATGCTTTGCCAGTATGGATGCAAGGTAATACAATTATGTTATGGCCTGGGGGCAATTTTATGATCCAGGATATTGTTAAGGATATAACTGCGGATGCAATATGGTTTCCTTCAATACCTGGGGGTAAAAGAATTTTGACCGGTGGAACAGCTCTTGTATGGTGTGCATCAAGTAAAACTAAATATCCCGATCTTGCAGTAGACTTGTTAAAAGAGCTTACAACTCAACAAACTTATGCGTTAATATTTGAAAACGGTATTGCTCCTGCCGGACCATTGGAAAAAGAAGTAAGTTCGGCATATCCTTTGGCAGATAAAGTAAACAGTGATCAAGGAGAAGCACTCGATAGGTTTATTTACACGCCTGAGATTTATAATGAAGTAGCGGTAGCTGTTCAGGCTTTAATGTCGGGCGATGTTGATGCAGCCGGAGCAGTAGATATGATACAAAAAGCATCAGATTCAGTATATAAAAAATAATAAATATTTTCTTTTTGTGTCTTTTCTTATTATATTAAAATTTCTGTTCAGCCTATAGTTATAGGCTGAACAGAAATTATTAACTAAAAATCAATCATGGGTTTATTTTGAAAAAAAGAATTTTTATAAATAATCTGGAAGGGTATACCCTTATTTTGCCTGCACTTGTTTTTTATATATTCTTTATATTATATCCATTATTCAATGTTGTCAGATCAAGTACTTTTAAACTTAATACTTTGAGCCAGCAGGGAAATTTTACAGGAATTTTAAACTATGTAGATCTTTTTAAAGATAAAATATTCTGGAGGGCTCTTTTAAATACTACAATATATACTATTGCAATAATTATCCTGATTAATTTTTTTGCAATAATTTTTGCCATTATTATTGACAGAGGAAAGATAAAAGGTAATTACTTTTTAAGAGTAATGTTTTTTATTCCTGCAATTTTACCGCCAGTTCTTATAGGAGCTGCATTTAAAAGAATTTTTGCACCTTTCGGAGCTTTAAATATGATTTTAACAGCTATCGATTTACCGTTTTTAGAACATAATTGGCTTGGGGAACCTTCTTGGGCTCTTTTTGCAATAATAATTACAACGGTTTGGCAAAGTGCCGGATGGAATATGGTAATTTTTCTTGCAAGACTTAAAGAAATTCCGAGAGAACTGTATGAAGCAGCAAGTATAGACGGTGCTTCCGAGTGGGGGATAATAAGAAAAATAAAACTACCGCTTTTAAAAGAGGCGCTAATAATTCTGGTTGTGTTAAACATAATCGGAGGTTTTAAAGTTTTTGATCTTGTTTATGTAATGACTGGCGGTGGACCAGCTCATAAAACTGAAGTTTTAACCTCCATGCTATATTACCAGGCTTTCAGTTTTCATAACTATGGTTATGCAAGTTCAATTGCTGTTGTGATGCTTGTAATAATGCTACTTTTTTCATGGCTAAGAATAAAAGGAACACTAAGAGGTTAAAATGTTTAAAAATAAATTAAAAGTAAATAGAGGTCCAATTGCCTTAAATGTTTTTGAATATATAATGATGTATGGCTGGCTTTTAATAGTTGTTTTTCCTTTTGCCTGGATATTATCTTTATCACTTAGAAAAACTCAGGGTGTTTTTAAAAATCTGTTTTTTCAAAGTTTTCATGAAATTACCTTTGAAAATTATTTTTATTTATTTAAAGGAGAATTTCCTTATAGAAAGATCCAGATATTTTTTATTAATGCTTTTAAAAACAGTTTTATAGTAACTACTGTTTCAGTAATTATTATAATAGTAATTGCACTTCTTGCCGGATATGCTTTTGCAAAACTTAAATTTTTTGGCAGAAGCGCAAGTTTCTATTTTATTCTTGCAGGTATGATGATTCCGGTGCAAGTAATAATGCTTCCTTTGTTTAGAATAGTAAAAATTATTGGAATTCAAAACAGTCTTCTAAGTATTATTTTACCCTATATTGCCATAGGCCTGCCGCTCAGTATCTTTTTATTTACCGGATTTTTTAAAAATATTCCGGATGCTTTGATTGAAGCCGCAAAAATAGAAGGTGCTAATAATTTTCAAATTTTAACTAAAATAATATTACCCCTGTCGAAACCTGTAATAGGAGCAAATATAATATTTCAGTTTATGTTTAACTGGAATGAATTTTCGCTTGCATTAGTATTATTGCAAAAAGCTAATTTATATACACTTCCTATTGAAATAACTAAAGTACAAGGTCAATATATGACTCCTTGGAATATTTTTGCTACTGCTGCAATGGCTGCAATTATACCTGTTATAGTTATTTATTTAATTTTCCAAAAACAATTTGTTTCAGGATTGACAGCTGGTGCCATAAAAGAATAAGAAAGGATGAAAAATATGGATTCAAGAGAATTATTTCTAAAAGTAATGAATTTTGAAAAATGCAACAGAACCCTGAAATGGGAATATGCTTATTGGGGATCCACCATAAAAAATTGGTATAAACAAGGATTACCGGAAAAAAACTATCCAAAAATACCTACTACAATATCAACAAGTGCTACATCTCTTTATACTACTGCCTGGACACATAATTGGAAGAAGAGTGGAGCTAGTAAGAACACTAAAATAGAAATTGGAGATGGTTTAGCAATTTGGGGCAATGTTTATCGTCCGTCACAGGGTTTTCCGATAGATATAGACGTAGGAGATTACTTTAATTTTGATAAATCAGTTATTTTAATAGATATAGAGCAATTGTTTTATCCTCATTTTGAAATAAAAATACTTGATGAAGACAGTTCTAAATTTACGTATGTTGATTTGGACGGTGTAAAACGAGTATTTCAAAAAAAAGAATCGACAATTCCAACAGTTATAGATTGGCCAATTAAAGATTGGGAAAGCTGGAATAAAATAAAAGAAGAAAGATTTAGATTAGACAATATCATGCATAGATTTCCTAATAATTGGGATAATCTTGTAATGAAATATAAAGATAGAGATTATCCATTAGCCCTAGGAGGCTATCCGATAGGCATATTTGGCACACTTGCTCATTTAATTGGATATAAGAACTTATTTTACTACTACTACGATGAACCAGATCTTTTGAAAGATATACTAAATACATTTACTAATGTTTGGATAGCAATCTGGGAAGAAGTAATGTCACGAGTAGAAATAGACTGTGTTCATATATGGGAAGATGTATCAACTGGAACTGCATCAATGATTTCTCCGTGTATATTCAAAGAGTTTATGACACCATATTATAAAAAATTAACAAACTTTTTAAAGGCAAAGGGTGTAAATATTATACTACTGGACACAGACGGGGATTGTAGTGAACTTATTCCATTATTTCTAGATGCGGGAATTACAGGGCTTTGGCCAATGGAAGTAAGTGCAGGAATGGATGTACTTGCGACAAGAAAAAAATATCCCAAACTTCAAATAATGGGTGGGATACCAAAATTAAATATTGCACTTGGGAATAAGCAAATTGACAAGTTTTTAGAACCAGTTGAATGGTTGTTAAAGCAAGGTGGTTATATTCCGTTTGGAGATCATTCGATTCCACCCCAGGTTCCATGGAAGTATTTCAGATATTACAGAGAAAAGCTTAACCACATTATTGATAAAAAGAAAAGCTGATAAAAAAGAAAGGATATTCTTTTGAACTCAAGAGAAATTTTTTTAAGAGTCTTGAATTTTGAAAAAAGTAAGCGGACTTTAAAATGGGAGTTTGGATTTTGGGGAGGAACTATAAACAGATGGAAGAATGAAGGCTACTCGGAAAAATTTATATTTGAAAGAGATATTTTATATGGGGAATTTATTAATGGACCTGGTATTCAATTCCCTATGCCAAGTTATGACGATGAAGTATTATTTGCAAAAGATTTGAGTATTAAATTTAATTTTGATAAAGGTCCTTCTCCCGTACCTTTTAATTGGTTTTACTATCCCAGATTTGAAAAAAAAGTTCTGGAAAAAACAAAAGATAAGGTTAAATATATAGGCCCAGATGGAATAACCCGTATTGCATTTAATGATGAAAGAAGCATGCCCCTATGGGTTGACCACCCTATAAAAAGCGAAGATGACTGGGAAAGGATAAAGTTTGAAAGATTAAATTTAAATGATTTCTGGAAAAGATTTACAGTTGAAGATCCGAAGAGTACTTTGAATAAATTAAGAAATAGAGATTTTCCGCAAATTCTATATGGTTCGCCCATAGGGTTTTTCGGGATACTGAGATTCATGATAGGGGAGGAAAAACTTTATTTCTGGTATTACGACAAACCTCAATTAATAAAAAAAATATTAGAATATTTATGCGAATTTTGGATAAATATTGCTGAAGAACTCACATTTTATACTGACTTTGATTATGGACGTTTCTTTGAAGATATGGCATATAATAAAGGATCATTAATAAGCCCTGCTATTTTTAATGAATTTATGCTTCCTTATTACAAAAAGTTGATTGATTTTGCTAAATCAAAGGGAGTAAAACATTTTATTGTAGACTCGGATGGATTTGTTGAGGATATCATTCCTTTATTTATAGAGTGCGGCATAACAGGACTTTTACCTTTTGAAATAAGAGCTGGAAATGATATAGAAAAAATAAGAAAAAATTTTCCGGGATTCCAGATTCTTGGAGGAATTGATAAAACAGCGCTTGAGAATAAAAAAACGATAGATATAGAACTGGAAAAAGTAAGAAGAATGATTGCATTGGGAGGTTATATACCTTATGTTGATCATGCAATACCGCCAAACATAAGCTGGGAAAATTTCAGCTATTACAGGGAAAAGTTAAATGATATTATTGACAATCAGAAGGTTTTATAGAGCTTCAAGGAGAGCCAATGAGCATAATTACAGTTCAAGGTTTAAAAAGTGAAAATGAGTTGGGGGTTATTTCTCCTCATGAGCATATTCTGATAGATATAAGAAATCAGGCTAAGATATTTAATGAAGCAAGTAAAGCAGCTTTATCTGAAAAAAAAGTTGCTTTAAGTAATCTTGATTTACTTTCAAGAAATCCTTACGCAATTAAAGACAATCTAGTATTAAATGATTTAAAGCTTGCCGAAAAAGAGCTAATTTATTTTAAAAAGGCAGGCGGTGATACCCTGGTGGATGCAACTCCGAAAGATATTGGCAGAGATCCTGAAGCTTTATATGAAATTTCAAGAGCAACCGGTATAAATATTATTGCCGGGACAGGATATTACACTCAGGATACTCATTACCATGACCTGACTGATTGTTCTGTTGAAGAAATAAGTAAACAAATTTCCAAAGAAATAATTGAAGGTATAGAAAATACTGATATAAAGGCAGGAATAATAGGAGAAATAGGTTTAAGCAAGGGGATTCTTGAAAATGAAAAAAAAGTTCTCATTGCTGCAGGTTTGGCCCAGAAAGAGACTGGTGCAGGAATGCTTGTTCATATATATCCTTGGTCAAGAGATGCAATTGCAGTTTTAGATATACTTAAAGATTTATCTTGCAACTTAAAAAAAGTTTGCATATGTCATATAGATATTGAAATAGATATTAATTATTGCGAAGAAATATGTAGAAGAGGTGCATTTATAGAGTTTGATAATTTCGGTAAGGAATTTTGTTTAAGCAAAAAAGATTTTGGTTTTGCCGGAGGTGCTTTCGCCAGAGATATTGAAAGAGTAAAAGCAGTTAAAGAAATAATTGATAAAGGTTTCCTAAGTCAAATTCTTTTATCAAATGATATCTGTCTTAAAACACTTTTACACAGATATGGCGGATGGGGTTATGACCATGTTCTTAACAATATCATTCCGATGCTAAGAGAAGAAGGCATATCAAAAGACCAAATCGATTTTCTGATTAAATACAATCCAAAAAATTTCCTTAATATAGACTGAAGATTTATGATTTAATTCTTTTTGTTGAACCTCTTATTATTAGTTCCGGAAGTAAACGAATTTGTTTATATATCACAGTTGAGTTAGTATTTCTTAGTTCTTCGAGAAGTAATTTAATACCTTCCTCTCCCATACTGTTTTTTGGAGGGGCGATTGTAGTCAGAGGCGGAACCAAATACTTGCTCTCAGGGATATCGTCATTGCCAATTATTGAAAAATCTTCAGGAATTGACTTACCACATTCATAGATTGCATCATAGATACCAATTGCAGTTTTATCTCCGATACATAAAAATGCTGTTGGAAGATTATCTTGGTTCTTTTCAAGAAATTCTTTTATAATTTTATAACTGCCCGATGCTTTAAGATCACATTCAAAAAACAAATGCTTTTTTGGGATAATTTCATTTTCTTTAAGTGCTTTTAGGAATCCGTTTCTTAATTGCTGACATGGAGAAATAGACAGTGGTCCATTTATTAATGCAATTTCTTTATGTCCGTTTTCAATCAGATATAAAGTGGCAATATGCGCGCCATATTCTTGGTCTGTATATACACAATTTGTATCATATTTTTCAGATGGTGTTGTATCAATTAAAGTAAAAGGAATTTTATTGGTCTTAAGATAAGATATTGAAGGAATTTTTTTCCCGACCGGCATTAACAAAACACCGTCAACTCTTTTTTCAACAAGCATTTTTAAGTGTCTTAATTCTTTTTCAGAATCATAATCAGAATTGCATAATATAATATTAAAAGCATTTTTATCAGCAATCTCTTCTATTGATTTTACAATTTCAGGATAGAAAGGGTTTGTGATATCTCCGATTATAAGTCCAATTGTTTTGGTTTTTTTCATAACAAGACTTTTTGCTATAAGATTAGGGTGGTAATTCATTTCGGATGCTAATTCTTTTATGAGGTTTTTTGTTTTTTTACTTATTTTCGGATGATTGGATAAAGCTCTTGAGACAGTGGATTCGGATAAATTAAGTTTTTCTGCTATATCTTTTAATCTAGTGCTCATTTTTTTCAAAAAGATAGTTATAATATTTACTAAATTATACTATAAAAAATATTTAGTGCAAACGCTTGTTTTAAATAAAATTTTTTGAAGTTTGAAAAAAATATTACAAATAGGACTATAGAGATTATCATCATGGAGACACTCTGGTTTTAACGTATATTGCAGCCACAGGATTTATCCTCGCGACACCAGGTCCATGGAAAATCTTGCAAGATATATCATAAGGGCATCTTTTTCACAGGAGAGGATGACATACATTGGGGAAGAATAAAAAGATTATTTAAGTCTTCTGTCTGTTAACTTTTCTTACACTTTTTATTTTTAATGATTGCAACATCAGTTTATGGTGTTTATTGGTATTTAATTTATGTGTTATACTTGTGAGGTCCAAAAGCAAGTTCCTATAATCTCATATTGACACCTGATACGTAATAGGTTACAATACCTAAATGATAAAGTCGTTTAAACATAAAGGCCTTGAAGACTTTTTCTACAATGATGCAGTAAAAGGAATAATTCCTGGTCATGCATCAAAACTTGCCAGAATATTAGATCGTCTGGATGCTTCATTATCTGCTAAAGATATGAATCTTCCGGGATTTAAGCTCCATAAACTTTCTGGAAAAGAAAAAAACATCTGGTCGGTATGTGTAAGCGGAAATTGGAGAGTCACTTTTTATTTTAAACAAGGTGATGCTTATATTGTTGATTATTGTGATTATCACTAGGAGGTAAAAATGTTAACTAAAAGAAAACCAGTTCATCCAGGGAATCTTTTTAAACAGGAAGTGTTAATTCCTTTAGGACTTACAGTTACTCAAGCAGCTGCAGACCTTGGGGTGTCCAGAAAGGCCTTATCCGAGTTTTTGAATGGACACTCTTCTTTAAGCCCTGAAATGGCAATAAGAATAGGAAAGGCTACTAAGACGTCTCCAGAGAGTTGGTTAAATATGCAGAATAAATTAGATTTATGGAAAGTAGATAAAAAGAACCCTGAAGTTATTCCTTTTCCGATTAAAGCAAGTGATGTAGAAGATAAAGATGAGCAAAAGAGTGCAATAATATAGCGCATATGTATAATGCTTCCTAAAACTACTAGTTTGGGAGGCAGAACATAAATGGTATATAGGGAGGTTCACTTGATTGAAATAAAGGAAATAATTATTCTGATCCGCATTCAGCGTCTCTTCCCAGCAGGATGTCAAGGCCATGTGGCAGCGGCTTGTAAATAAGGTCAATGCTGTCTTTTACGCCTTTTATGCTTCCGGGAAGATTTATTATAAGTGTACTTTTCCTTATTCCGCTTACTCCTCTTGAAAGGATTGATCGCGGAGTTTTCTTCTGGCCTTCAAGTCTGATAATTTCACTAAATCCGGGAGCCTCTCTTTCAATTACTTCTTTTGTTGCCTCTGGTGTAACATCACGCAGAGAAAAACCTGTACCGCCGGTTGTTAAAATCAGATTAGCTTTGCTGCTGTCGCAAATTTCTTCCAATTTTTTCTTAATTAAATCTTTTTCATCCGGAACTATTGCATAATCTGAAATAACCCACTGTTTTTGTCTGAAAAAATCTATTATGTATTTCCCGCTTCTATCTTCCCTTTCTCCTCTATGTCCCTTATCACTTACAGTAATTACTGCTATTTTAAATGTTTTCTCCATAAATTTTATCTCCCACTTTTATTTTTCCGGTTTTTATAACCCTGCAAAAAATTCCTTCGGAAGGCATTATGCATGAACCAAGCTGGTAGTATATTCTGCAGGGATTTATACATTCCTTGCCTATCTGTGTCACTTTCAATACCGCATTTTCATCATCTTCATAAAAATTATTTTTCGGCACATCATTCTTATTGACAGGATTGCTGTCGATAATTATTAAATCTCCGATTTTCAGGTCCTGTATTTTTATCCCGGCAGTAGTTATATTTTCTGCAAAATCACCCGGGCTCACATCAATCCCTTTTTTAATGACATCCTTTATGCTCTCGTATGAAAGAAGGCTAATTTGTCTGTGCCAGTCACCGCAGTGGCCATCTCCCTCAAGTCCAAATTTGGTTATTAAGATTTCCGCTACGGGATATTTTTTAACGCCTTTTTCTTTACTTATATTTATTGAAAATATTTTTCCATTTTCTCCAGCAACTGAATTATCCCGATGACGAATTTTAGCAAGTTTTTTCATAATCTGATTTTCCACCTGTTTTTTTAATTAATTCAATTCCGCTTATAATCATTTCCTTCGATACTGCCTTGCACATATCATAAATGGCAATTAAACTCAAAGCCACAGATGTTAACGCTTCCATTTCCACACCTGTTTTGTCATAACCTTTAATTGTGGAAACAGCAATAATTTTATTTTCACTATCAGAAATTTCAAAATCCAAATCTATGCATGTGAGTCTTATCTGGTGGCAAAGCGGTATAAGTTCCCAGGTTTTTTTTGCTGCATTAATACCTGCAATCCTGGCAACAGCAAGAACATCGCCCTTTTGAATTTTATTTTCCCTTATCTTTTTTATTATCTGAGCGTTTAAAATTATATAGCCTCTGGCTGTTGCAGTTCTGAGAGTGTCTTCTTTTTTTGAAACATCCACCATTTTTGCTTTGCCATTATTATTAATATGGGTAAATTTTTTTATATTTTCCATCTTCTTATCCGCCTATCTGACTCATAAAATTTGATATTTTAATAATATCGCCGTTATTAAAGTTTCTGCCGCACTCCCTGTTTTCAGGTTTGGTCTTTACAAAATTCTTTAAATCAGTTTTTATTTCTTCCATGCTTGCCTTGCTTCTTATTTTTCTTTTGAGATCCAGTTCCCTTTCAGAAAATAAACATAATTTGACCATGCCTTTTGGTGTCAGTCTTATTCTGTTGCAATAACTGCAGTAATTTTTATCATTGAAAATAAAACCTATGTTTCCCTTACTGCCTTCTATTTTATAATATACTGCAGGCCCGTAACCAGTATGTTTCTTAACTTTATGATACTTTCCTGTTTTGCCCATAATTGAAAAAATTTCTTTAACTGAATTTTCGGTGTTATTTTTTAGTTTTGCAATGTCTTTGTTAATTATGCTGCCGGTGTTGCTGCATTCAATACTGCCCGGGCTCGCAACAGGCATCATCTCAATAAATCTGATATCGACAGGATTATTTAAGGTTAAATTAATAAATTTCAGGATATCTTTGCTATCAAGCATATCTGTTATTACCGTATTTATTTTTATTGAAATAAAACCTGTATTAACTGCATTTGAAACTGCCTTTAAAACTTCACTAATTTTACCGCCTCTTGTGATTTCCCTGTATTTTACCGGATCGAGGCTGTCAAGACTTATGTTTATTCTTTTTACGCTCAGCTCGTATAACTCTGACAGATATTTACTTAGCAATATTCCATTTGTAGTTAAAGAGATATCTTCAATGCCTTTAATTTTTTTGATTTCTTTTATTAACTTCAAAAAATCATCCCTTACAAGCGGCTCTCCTCCCGTTATCCTGATTTTTTTAATGCCAAGCTCTGTCAGAATTTGAACAATCTTTATAATTTCTTCAAAAGTCAGTATCTCTTTTCTGTCGATTAACTGAATACCTTTTTCCGGCATGCAGTAAATGCACCTTAAATTACATCTGTCAGTAATTGAAAGCCTTAGATAATCTATTTTTCTTTTATAGCTGTCTGTTAATATTGGTTTCATTTTATAAAATAATAAATCATAAAAACAAAATAAAAATAAAAAAATATGTAAAGTTTATAACTTATTTTTTAAATAAATGGATTGAGCTTGCCTTAACTCCTGCAATAATTTTTTTCCCTTGAAAAAGCCCCAGCCTCTCAATTGAATTCGGGGTAACAAAAGAAATAATCTTAAATCCGCAATCAATTTCAATTTTTTTAAAAATTCCCGTATCCTGCATATCCGTAATAATCCCATTGAATGAGTTCATGGCTGATAACAATTCCTTTGCCACTTCGGTGTTGTATAAAGTAACATCTTCCGGTCTGATTGCAATCATGACTTGAGTATCCGGCAAAGCATCGCTTACTGCAAAAACGATTGAACTACTATTTGATAAATTATCGTTATTCTTTTTTATTCTGACTTTGCAGACATTATTGCTGCTTTCAATAATTATTCCTTCAAGCAGTGTTTCTGCTCCTACAAACTTTGCCACAAATTCGTTTTCAGGCTTCCTGAAAACTTCGTTTTTATTTCCATATTGTTCAATTCTGCCCTCATTAATGACTGCAATATCATCTGCAAGAATCATTGCTTCATTTCTGTCATGTGTGACATAAATTGTTGACCGTCCCGTATTTTTTAAAAGGTCAAACAAGTCAACCCGTAGTTCTTCTCTTGATATCTGATCAATATTTGCAAGAGGTTCATCAAGCAGCAAAAGTTTGGGATTTAAAATTAATGCTCTTGCAAGAGCAACTCTTTGCTGCTCGCCTCCTGAAAGACTACGCGGATTTCTGTCAAGCAGTTTTTGAAGTTTTAGTTTCTTTATCAGAAAATCAAAACTGTCTTTAAAATCCGATAATTTCTGTTTTCTGATACTCAGTCCAAGAAGTATATTATTATAAACTGAAGTCCTGAAAAGAAGAGGTTCCTGAAATACTGCAGAAATCTTTCTTCTTATTGAAACCTTATCAATATTGCTTTCAAGTATCTGCTTCCCATCAAAAAAAATATTTCCGCTATCAGGTTTTTCCAGTAAGTTTATAAGTCTTATAAGTGTTGATTTGCCGGAGCCGTTAGGACCGATTAACACCAGTATTTTATTTTCTTCAGCATACAGGTAATCAATATTAAGGGCAAAGCCGCTTTCATATTTCTTGGATAGTTTAATTATCTCCAGGATCTTTGGGTCCACGTGATATTCTCCTTCTGTTGTATTAATGTCAGCGCTAAATTTACCGCAAATGCCAAAAAAAGTAATATTATCACCAGAGCAATAGCAATATCAAAATTTCCCATCCTGACCATCTGCACCGTTGCTGTTGTAAGTACCCTTGTCTGACCCTTTATATTTCCCCCTACCATCATAACCGCACCAACTTCAGAAATTACTCCGCCAAAACCTGCCATAATTGCTGCAAGTGTTGGAAGCTTGGCTTCCTTTATTAATATCCAAAGTACCTGCCATTTGTTTGCACCTAAAGACATAGCCTGATATTTTAATTTGGGATTAATCTGCTGGACTGCTGCCAGGGTAACACCTGATATTATAGGTGATGCTATTAAAACCTGTGCTATTATCATTGCTGTCGGTGTGTATATTATGCTCAAAAAACCCAGCGGACCGCTGCGCCATAAAAATAAGCTCACAAAAAGCCCTGCCGCCACAGGCGGCAGGCCCATTCCGGTATTAATTATTGATATTACAAATTTCTTTCCCTTAAAATTATTAAGCCCTATTACAAGACCGACAGGAATCCCTAAAATCATTGAAATAATTACTGCCATACCTGAAACCCTGATAGTAAGCAGCATTATTTCAAATATTTCCCTGTCTCCTGTAAATATTAAAATAAATGCTTTTTTTATTCCTTCGATGATAAGTTCCATAATAATTCCTGCATTATTATTTTATTGCATCAGGGAAAAATAAGGGTTCACCGTATTTATCCACGCCAAAATTTTTTATAATCTTCTGGCCTTCTTCGCTTGTTATAAAGTTAATAAACGCCATTGCACCTTCATAATTTATTTTAAGATCGGGATGCTTTGAAGGATTAACTGCAATCACTCCATATGGGTTATATAAGATTTTATCTTCACCTGATAAGGCAGTTAGCATGAAATTTCTTTTTTGAGCCAGCCAGGTAGCATTATCGGTTAATGTATACCCCTGTTTCTCATTTGATATTGTTAATGTTTCACCCATTCCAAGACCTGATTCAATATACCAGTTGCCCGAAGGTTTAATATCTATTTTTCCCCATATGTCTGATTCTTTTTTATATGTTCCCGAGTCATCGCCTCTTGAAACAAACAGGCTTTGGCTGGAAGCTATTGCTTTAAAGGCATCAGCAGCGGCAAGCCCCTTTATCTTTGCCGGATCATCTTTTGGTCCTACAATAAGAAAATTGTTATGCATTACATCTTTTCTGTTTATTCCAAAACCATCTGCCACAAACTTGTCTTCAGCTTTACGGGAATGCACAAGAAGGACATCAGCTTCTCCCTTCTCGCCTAATTTAATAGCTTCACCTGTCCCTACCGCAATTACCTTAACCTTATAACCTGCAGCTTTTTCAAAGGCAGGAATTAAGACATCAAACAAACCACTGTCCTGCGTGCTTGTGGTCGAGGCTAAAATGAGTTCCTTATCTTTTCTGCATGAAACAAGAGGGATGCAGACGGATGCTGCCAGTACAAAAATTATCAGAAACAATACCAGCTTTTTAACCTTCGCCATATTACCCTTCCCTTTCTTTTTTTCTGTATTTTTTTATTGTTTTACTGATTGCATTCCCTTAAATTGCTTAAATTTTACAGATATTTCTAATAAAAATTTCCGGCTTAAATAAATATAACCTGATAAATAAAAAAACCAGCAAAGGAGCTTTGCCGGTTTTACCAATAAATAATTAAAATGGTTAAATTAACCATCTGACAATCTCCTTTCCAAACACGGGAGGCTAACCCGTTTCCAGATTAACCCTAAGCGCTCAAAGCTCCTTAACAAACTGGTTATTTTGTCTTAGGAAAATTGAGTCGGAGACAATATTAAATTTTAGTTTAAAAATTTTAAATTCAAAAAATTATAACATATCTGCAATTAGATCAAAATCTTATGTCGCAACTTTGCTTAAAAAGAGTTCTTTTAACTTATAAT
>JAMDDL010000075.1 GCA_023488645.1 Actinomycetota bacterium
AAATGGCAGTACATATTTCGAAAACAATATAGCTCCAAGATCTTTTACAGAAAGAACCGGGATATTATCAGTATTTATCCAGGTAAAACCATTTCTTGTAATATATATAATTATTCCTAATGCCCAAAGTAGTAAAACAGAAACAGCAGCAGCAATCCCAACTTGTTTATTTGAAATATTTGTTGCTTCTCCTACATAGGTTCTTGTAAGCATAAGTGCAAATAAAATCATAACTACAACTGCCCCGATATATACCATTATCTGGACAACTGCAAGGTATTCAGCTTTAAGTAAAATAAAATAAGTTGCAACACACAGTAATGTAAGAGCAAGATATAGCGCAGAATGGATTATATGCCTTGCAAAAATTACCATTAACGCACAAAAAATTAAAACTGCACTTACTCCTGAAAAAACTATTAAACTTATTATTTTAAGCTCCCTTCGTTAAATCTGCTTTTCTTTAAATAATATTCTTCTTATTTGAATCTCTCTTATTTAAATCTGCTTTCCCTTAACTTCTTCTTTAACCATATCTTTTATTTAAATTATTTTTTAAATCTGATTTATTTATCTTTTTTATTAAATATTATGCTTTTTTTATTATGCTTCTTCTTTATACCTCTTTTTTAGAAGCAGTTTCTTTTTCAGGTTCTATAAAAACAGTTTTCATCATGAGCTGTTCTTTAGTTCTAATAAAATCCAATCTTGATTCTCCAATAAGTTCATACTCCTGTGTTTGTTCCAGCGCATTAAAAGGACATACATCTATGCAAATTCTACAAAACATACAAAGTCCGTAATTTACTGTATAAATTTCCGGCTGCTTGTCATTTTCCTTTTTTACAACCTCTATGCAATGCTGCGGGCAATTTTTTGCACATATTCCGCAAGCAGTACATTTAAATCTTGGTTCAGGTTCAAGTTGGGTAACTCTAAGCCTTATAAGACCTTGTCCTCTTTCAGGAACAGGTAATTTATGATAAGGATACATTACTGTTACTGGTTTTCTGAAAAAAGCTTTTAGTGTTACTTTTAATCCTTTTATTAAACCTTTGCCAATTATCTTAATTTTTATCACCTTTTTTATAAACTTTTACTACTTATATTTTTATTTTTTTATTTTTTATCTTCTTATTTTTTATTTTGCTTAAACTTTTACTATTACTTTTACTATTATTATTTTTAATTTATCTTATTTTATCTACTATTAATACAATTACTCCTGTAACGAAAATATTTACTAAAGAAAGTGGAAGTAAAAATTTCCATCCAAATTCCATAAATTGATCAAGCCTGAATCTTGGAAATGTTGAACGAATCCACATCGAAACAAAAATTAATATATAAGTTTTAACAATAAAACAAATTGTTCCTGCAATCGGGTTGGTAAATGGCTTCCATCCGCCAAAAAACAGTAAAACTGCAATTGCACATATAATAAATAAATTTACAAACTCAGCAAGATAAAATGCTGCAAATCTGAAGCCGCTATATTCTGTATTAAAGCCTGCAACAATTTCAGATTCTGCTTCAGGAATATCGAAAGGGGTATGATTAATTTCAGCCAGTGCACAAGTGAAAAATATAAAAAAGCCAACTATTTGAGGAATTATGTACCAGATTCTTGATTGCGCATTTACTATATCTGTTAAATTTAAACTGCCAGCCATAATCACAACACCCATGGTAGATAAAATAAGAGGGATTTCATAAGCAATTAGCTGCGCAGCACCTCTTATTCCGCCAATAAGTGAATATTTATTGTTTGATCCCCATCCAGCCATTAATAATGATATTGTGGAAAAACCAAGTATTGCAAAAATAAAAAATAAACTTATTTCAAAATTTGAAGCAGCTACTTTTGGCGCAAAAGGTAAAAAAGCAAAGATTGTAAGTGATGGTACAAAAGCAACAATTGGCGCAAATAAATAAACATATTTATCAATATCTTTAGGAATTATATCTTCCTTACCAAGAAGTTTCAATGCATCAAAAATAGTTTGCCAGATTCCATGAGGACCATGGTGTCTTGGGCCCATTCTGTATTGCATATGACCCATTACTTTCCTTAGCATGTAAATAAGTATAAGTGCAGTCAGGAAAATAAATAAAAATGCAATTATTAATTTTAATATTGCCCAAAGTAAAGCAAGCCACCAAACCATAATTATATCCCCTTACCTGTCAACACTACCCATAACAGTGTCAAAACTACCTAAAATAATAGGAAAATCAGCAATATAGCTATTTTTTAATACATAATTTAATGCATTTAAATGACTAAACGATGGAGTTCTTATTTTTATTCTATAAGGTTTATCTGAGCCGTCACTAACTACATAAAAACCTACTTCACCTTTAGTTCCCTCAACTCTATAATATACTTCACCTGCAGGTGGCCTGATAACTCTTGGTACCTTTGCCTGATAATCTCCTGAAGGTAAAGAATCAATAGCCTGCTCGATAATTCGCGCAGATTGCTCCATTTCTCTCATTCGAACCCAGTATCTGTCATAAACATCGCCATTTTGGCCGACAGGTACTTCCCAATCATATTTGTCGTATCCACTATATGGCTCTACCTTTCTAATATCAAAACATGCTCCGGAACCTCTTAAAGTAGGACCACTCATTGACCATTCAATTGCATCTTCTCTAGCAATAACTCCAACACCTTTTGTTCTTTTAATAAATATTTCATTTCCACTAAAAAGTTCATGGTATTCAGCAAGGCTTGACTTGAATTTTTTTAAGAACTCCTTTGTTTCTTCATAAAATCCTTTTGGAACGTCCTGCCTTACGCCGCCAATAGTAAAATAATTAAAAGTAAGTCTTCCTCCAGCCAGCATTTCCATTAAGTGCATTGCTAACTCTCTATCTTTAAATCCAAAAAGAAATGGAGTAAATGCCCCAACTTCAAGACCCATTGCACCAAAAAAAACTTCGTGAGCACAAATCCTGTTTAATTCTGAACAAATTACCCTAATTGCCTGAGCCCTTTGTGGAACCTCGAGCTCCATTAATTTTTCAACTGCAAGACAATAACCAAACTCATTATTCATTGCTCCCGTATAATCAAGTCTATCAACTAAAGGCTTAAATTGAATATATGTCCTGTTTTCTGCAATTTTTTCAATTCCTCTATGCAGGTAACCGACAATAGGCTCAACTTCCAGGATTTTTTCACCATCAAGCTTAGCAATAAACCTGAAAACTCCATGAGTTGAAGGATGATGAGGACCAAAGTTAATTTCCATATAATCCTTTGGAAATTCACCAGGCTCAATTACAGCTGAAATTTCATTAATTTCAAGCTGTCCGCTTTTTTGTTTGTTATCTTTTTGTTCTTTATTTATTAATTCATTATTTATCAATTTATTTATTCCCTAATCTGATATCTTCTTTATCTTTAACTTGACTTACCATTTAAAAAATTAATAAAAAATAATGAACATGAACTTATTATTGTCTTTATACTTTATATATTGCATTGCATTAGTTACTACAAGTTATTTATAATTTATAAATTTTCATAAAATAATTTCTAAATTAAAATATTTATTAAACTATTTTTTTATCAAATTAAATTTTTAACCTGAAGTATTATTATTCAAAAACTCCAGGCCTTTCATATTTTCTTTCTTCCCACTTTATTTCAAAGCTTTTTAATAATGGATGATAATCAACATCACCCGGCAAAAGAAAAGTTTTCAAATTTTTATGGCCCTTAAAATTAATTCCAAAAAATTCCCATATTTCTCTTTCAAACCAGTCTGCACTCCAGAAAATATCTGTAATGGAATCTATTTCAGGATTTTGAGCGTCTATTTTTGCTTTCACATTTAAAGAATAATTATTATCGAAAGAATATAAACTATAAACTACTTCCAGATATTCCCTGTAATCAACACCAGTGATACATTTTATGTAATCAAACTTAAGATCTTTGTCAGTTTTTAATAACTTTATTGTATTTTTTATGGTTTCTTTAGGGGTCTGACAGAAAATCTGATCATGACTAATTGTAAAATTTGCATCCATGCCTGAAGCATTAAATTTATTTTTTAAAAGAGAAGCCAACTTCTCATTATCTATTTCTTTGAAATTGTACTTTATAATTTCCAATTCAATATTTATCTTTCTAATATTTATATTTCAATAAATTTTCATTAAAATAAATTTTATTTATTTTAGTTAATGAATGAAAATTTTATTTAAATTTAATTTAAATTTGTTTTTCAATACCAAATTGTTTTTGTAACAAAAAAAATTCTTTAAATAAAAAGTTTTTTTAATATAAATTTTGTTTAAAATTCAGTTTAATTTAAAAATTTTTCTTACTTTACTGCCAATGGCTTTCTTACAATCGAATCCCTGTTAATAGTATCCTTTAATTTTAAAAGTCCACAATAAAGTGCTTCAGGCCTTGGCGGGCATCCCTGAACATAAACATCAACAGGAATAATTTTATCTATACCCTGAACAACATTATATGAATCATAAAATGGGCCACCGGTTATAGCACATGAACCCATGGCAACTACATATTTTGGCTCAGCCATTTGCATATATATTCTTTGAACAACAGGAGCATATTTTCTTGTTATTGTTCCTGAAATTATAATTAAATCCGCCTGTCTTGGAGAAGCTCTGAAAAACATGCCAAATCTGTCCATATCATAATGTGAACCACCAGTAGCCATCATTTCAATAGCACAACATGCAATGCCAAATGTAAGATACCATACTGATCTTGAACGTGCAGCGTTCATTAGCTTATCATAAGCAACAGTAATAATATTAGGCTTACCAAATTTATCTTTAAGATAAAGATAGTCTTCTATTGTTTTCTTTCTTTCTAATCCCATTTAAGTATTCCTTTTTTCCATACATATGCTAAGCCTAAAATGAGAACTACAACAAAAATGAAAACTTCAACTAACCCTTGTAATCCAAGATTTCTGAAAAGTATTGCCCAAAGATATAGAAAAACAACTTCAACATCAAATAAAACAAAAAGAAACGCAAAGATATAATATCTTATATAATAATGAGTAAATATTCCTCCTCGAGGTGGAACACCGCACTCATAAATTAAATTTTTTTCTTCATTTGGGTTATGCGGGGCTAAAAATTTAGTTATAAATACAACAAACGGGACAAATATTATACTTACAAAAAAGAAAACTACGAGGGTGATGTAATTTACATTGTATTGTGCTTGCTGTGTCAGTTGCATTGTATATTTAAAAATATATCCTTATTTTAAAAATTATTACATCGTAATTAATAAATTATCTAAAATAATAATTAATTCAATCTTCACATAAAAAAATAAATTATACAAAGTAAACTATATTTTATAATTTAATCAAATACAAAATTTACTCAAATAAAAATTATTTTTATAAACAATTATAATATTAAAAAAACAAAGTTATAAAATATAATAAAGTTACAAACAGCCACAAAACCAATAGTGAATTATACATTAAAAATAACTAATAAAAAAGTAATTTATAAAAAAATTTAAATTCCAAATTTTAAATAAATATAAATAATTAATTTAAATTAATATCTAAAAAATTTTAACATTTTTATCTTTTTAAACATTTTTTACATCTGATTAAAAAAATATATATACATAAAAATATAAAAGAAAACCCGAAATAAATATACATGATTATATCTCCATATCTGGAGTAAAAGGACTTTTGTGAATTTAAATATATAGTTTCATATAATACTTCTTTTTTACCTAACTCTGTCTTTGAAATTATTTCACCAATTGGATTTATAACCGCTGATATTCCCATACTGCTGCTATGCACAACATAACAGCTGTTTTCAATAGCTCTTACTTTTGAGAAAATGACATGATGCCAGGAAGCTATGCTATATTTAAATCCGGCATCATCAGTAAAGACAAATATTGCTTCTGCTCCTTTATTTCTGAAAGTTCTTGAAATAACTGGTAGTGTTGATTCAAAACATATATTTATGCCTAATTTACCTTTACCTGGATAATTAATCATTTTAAATTCTCTTACAGGAGTTATGTTTAACTTGGCAACATTTAAAAAGCTTAAAAAACCTAAAATATGAGGATATGGCATATATTCTCCACAAGGAAGAGGGTGGATTTTATCATATCTTCCAATTATTTTGCAATCTGGTGGCGAATAAAGAACTACTGAATTATAATAATTTTTTTTACTATCCCACAGGATTTGCCCCATTATCAGATATAAATTTTCTTTCTTTATAGTTTTAGCTGCCCATTCTTTAAATGTTACATTTTGCTCTAAAGGTCCCCATATCACACTTTCTGGAAATACTGCAAGCTCGGTATTTTTTTTAAAATAATTATTTGAATCATAAGGCGTAGGAATTATTATTCCACTATCTCTTTCAAATTTTTCATCAAAAGAAATATTTGGTTGAACCATTGCAAGATTTATTTTCTTAGATTTATTATAGTTTTTATTTTCAAAATTGTTTTTATAAATATTAATATTAACGAATCCAGTAATTGCTACAATCAATACTAAACAAATCATCGTAAGCAGATATTTAAAAATTATTTTTTTAATTTTAACAAAATTAATAATTGTTTCTGCAACAGCACTATTAAATAAAATTATTATCAGAGAAACCCCATATACTCCTGTTAACTTAACTATTTGCATAAGTGCCAGATAGTTATGTTGTGAATAAGCAAGCATCCCCCACGGGAAAGCAAGAAATGTTCTATTTCTGAAAAATTCTATTAACAGCCAGACTGATGAGATTAAAATAATTCTTAAAGCTGAGCAGGTTATTTTTAAATATATAAAATATAAAATTATTCCAAAAATAATTATATAAATCGTTAAGTATCCGATAATTGGCAACCAGAAAATAAAACTATATTCAGTAAACCAGTAAGTAACTCCAGCAAAATATATTATCCCTAATATAAAACTCTGAAATACTGCTTGTCTGAAGCTGGAATAATATACTGCAATCAAGTATGGGACAAGACAAAACCAGGCTAAAATACCAGGACCATAAAAACTTAAA
>JAMDDL010000105.1 GCA_023488645.1 Actinomycetota bacterium
AAAAAAATGGCTAAATGAAGGACTTCCAAAAACAGCAGACACTCCTTATATTAATGCTCTTGATGCAAAAATAGTCAGAGAATCTGATGATATAGCCGGAAGCGATGAACTTACCGATAAAAATATATTAAATTATTTTAATCTTGATTCATATCTGGTTAAATTCCCTTTCGACCTCTCACCAATGCTTCCTCAAAAAACAATTGAGGACAATATGAATTACAAAATCTATCTTGACAGTTATGGTTTAAAGAAAAAAGAAGGAAAGATAACAGCAGGAATACCAATGGTTATTGAATATCCGATAAAAAACAAAAGGGATTTTTATAACTACAGAGATCTTTATGACAATGATTACAGAAAAAGGCTCCCCGGTAACTGGAATGAGTTAAAGGAAAAGTTAAAAAACAGAGATTTTCCGATAAGACTTGGCGGAGGTCCTTACGGATTTTCATTTTTTCCGAGACATCTTATGGGTGATGTAATATATATGACAAGCATGTATGATGATCCTGATTTTCTAAAGGAGTTCAATGAGTTCTTTCTTAATCTTGTGATGAATTACTGGTCACTGATTTTAAGGGACATTGAAATAGACTGCATTTTTATTCTTGAAGACATAGCTTACAGATCAGGTTCATTTATTTCAGGTGAAATGTTCAAGGAATTTTTAACACCTTATTATATTAAGTTTATAGATTTTTTAAAGCAGTTCAAGATTAAAAATATACTTGTTGACTGTGACGGTTTAATTGACGAGCTTATACCTTTGTGGATAGAAGCCGGTGTTACAGGCATCTTTCCTATAGAAGCAATAAATGATGTTTCGGAAATCAGACAAAAATATCCAAAACTTCAAATGATGGGAGGAATTGACAAGAGACTGCTTTTTAAGGAAGGAACTAAAAAGGGGATAGATACCGAACTTGAAAAAATTAATAAACTTTTAGATAAGGGCGGCTATGTTCCCCACATTGATCACGCAGTTTCAGAAGATGTTACCTGGGATAATTTTAAATATTACAGGAAAAAGTTAAATGATATAATTGATAACAAAGCAAAAATATAAAAAATCTTTATATAATGAAATTAATAATACGGGAAGGGAGTTTGTATGGGTGCAAAATTAAAAATAGGATTTGTTGCAGGTTTCATGGCAGGATTTTCAACAGAGGGTCTTAAAAAATTTGAGGATTATCAGGTTGAATTATCGAAGATAGCTTCTGGTATGGATTTTGAACTTGTCAATATTAAAACAATCATTACTTCAATGCCGCAGGCGGAAGCTGTAAGAAAAGAGCTTGATGATAAAAATATAGATTTCTGTCTGCTCTTTCATCCCTCATACATAATCGGAGATTTTATCTTTGAGATAATGAAGGCAAGAGCTCACTTTGGTTTATGGGCAATTGAAGAACTGCGCGAAGAAGGACCAATGCCTCTTGCATCTCTGGTAAACCTGTCTCAAAATGCAGGTATAGCAAAAAACAATTTCAGAGGCAGCCCTAAAAAAATAAAATGGTTCTTCGGAGATATGAATTCAAAATATTTCAAGCCAAGATTTGAAATAACGGTTAAAGCATTAAAGGCTATAAAGGCTCTTGAAAATGCAAGAGTAGCTCAGATAGGAAAGCTTGCTGATGGTCACATCAATCATATGGTAGATCCAAGGGATATTTATGAAAACTTAAAGGTAAATGTTTCAAGAGATTACGAAATTGAAGACATCATGGAAATGTCGGAAAAGATTCCTGTGTCTGAAGTTGAAGCTGAACTTAAGAAATTAACAGATAGAGTCACCATAGGAAAAGCATCACCCGATAAGATTAAAAGTTCCGTTAAAATGTTTCTTGCCATAAAAAAAATAGCGCAGGAAAATAATTATTCTGCCATAGCATTCTCCTGCTGGCCAAAACTAATGCCAAAAAAGGAAATGGTTGGATGCCTTATTAATTCCATGTTAAATTCAATTGGCTTACCTGGGGGCTGTGAAGCTGATGTTCTCAGTACAATATCCATGCTTGTTCTGCATGTCATTACAGAAAGTCCTGTTGCTGTTATGGATCTTCCAAAATTTGACGAAAAGGATGAATCTCTTCTGTTATGGCATTGCGGCTCTGCCCCGATAGAAATGGCAAACCCGAGAGGATGCATATGTGACAAGCATTACTTTGCAGAATATGAAGAAAGTGTAAAAAACTGTGCTCCCATTACAGACATCATCTTCAGAAAATCAGATGTAACAGTATTCAGGTTATTTGATGAGGGCAAGAAGTTTTATTACTTTACAGGAAATTTCTTTAATGAAGGCAAGAAAGCATTTAACGGAAGCCGCGGCTGGGTAAACAATCTTAAATTATATAATGAGCCTGTAAAGGTGATGGATCTTGCAAACACAATGATTATCAACGGACTTCCCCATCACTATCCTATGGTAATGGAAAATGTAAGTGCATATCTTGAAGAAATGGCATACTGGCTTGGTCTTAAGAAAACAGTAAGGCTTCCATATGCAGACTATCTTTATGTTTAGGTTAAAAAGCTTGATATTTACAAATCAGGGGCATAGATTTTGCATGCCCCTGAAGAATCATATTAAGCGTTAAACTAACTATTAATAACATGTATTAATCATACCTTTACTTTTATGACTTCTACCCCTTTTTCTTTTAGGGTTCTTACAATTTCTTCTTCTATAAACTCATCGGTAATGATTTTTTTTATAACATCAAAATTTACCCAATTGATTACTCCGCTGATTTTAAATTTATCTGAACTTATCAGACATATGGATTCCTGAGACTTTTCAGATAATATTTTTTTAATTGCGCAATTATTTGGCATAAATGAATCCATCACCCCGTATTCCTGTGAAAATCCGAAAGTTGAGAAAAAAAATTTATTTATAAGGACATTTGGAAGAAAAATTTTTGGATCTGTTTCAAGAAAACTTGCTATTTTCTTTTCAAGAAAACCACCGATAATATAAATATTTATATTATCCTTACTGATAAATTCATAATCACATAACAATGCCGCTGAATTAGTGACTATTGTAATATTTTTTTCATCTTCATTTTTTAATTCTTCAACAATATAGTGAGCAGTTGTAGATGAATCTATTGCTATAATATCATTATTTGCGATTAGTTTGATAGCTTCCTTTGCTAAAGCCCGCTTTATTTTGGCATTTTCATCTACTCTTTTAAAAAAATCATAAAAGCCTTTCTCATCTATTTTTATTTTTACTCCGCCGTATATTTTCTTTAACTGATTTTGCTTTTCAAGAATTTTAATATCTTTATAAATTGTAGGTACTGATTTTTTATAAATTTTTGCAAGTTCTTCTGCTGTTGTATCATTTTTATTGTATAAAATCTCCAGTATCTCTTTTCTTCTGTGCTCTGCTAACATATTTTTATCCAGTATAAAAAATTATTAATAAAACTCCTTATTTATTTAACTTGCTTTATTATAAATGATAATCTCGTTCATTAAAATAAAATTTATAATTTAATATAAATTTATATAAGTTATATCTGTAATTTTATCAATGTAAATATGATTTTTAAATTCAAATTGATATTTTTTAAAACATTAAAGCATACATAAAATCATTCCGGTTAAAAAACTTTTTTAAAAAAACATTTCCAACAATTAATAATATTTGTTACAATTTTTTGTAATTTTTTAGCTTGACCGTCGTCTTTGATTAAAAATTTAATGGCGTTCTAAAAATAAATCATCAATTTGCATATATTAATTTTCAAATATTAATTTAAGGGAGGCATTAATGGAACATCATACATCATCTGCTGAATGGAAGGAAGATGAAAAGACAGCAAAGCTAAAATCCAGAATTGGCCTCTGGATGTTTTTTATTTATTCAGTGATTTATTCTGTTTTTATTATTATCAATGTAGTAAACCCGAAGCTTATGGGACTTGATATAGGCAGTTTAAATCTTGCAATTGTTTTCGGTTTCGGTCTTATAATTCTTGCGCTTATTATGGCTCTTTTGTATAACGCTTTATGCGGCTGGGTGGAGGAAAAAACTTTAAAACTTGAAAAACTTCAGAAAAAATTAAACAAGGAGAACAGATAATGAAATATATTCCGTCATTATGGGCAATACTGATATTTATCTCTATTATAATTATTGTTCTTTACATATCATATTATTTTGCAAAAAAAGCCAGAACATCTGATGGATATTTTGCAGCAGGCGGAAAAATTCACTGGTCTGTTAATGGAATAGCTTTCGCTGGTGACTATCTTTCTGCAGCATCCTTTCTGGGTATTTGCGGAATGATTGCTGTAGCAGGGTATGATGGATTTTTATATTCAATAGGGTATCTGGCAGGATGGATTGTTGCATTATTTGTTGTTGCCGAACCAATCAAGAGACTTGGTAAATATACATTTACAGATGCTGTTGATTCAAAATTTAATTCCAAAGGTATAAAATTAGTGGCAGCAATCAGCACTCTTCTGGTTTCCCTGTTTTATCTTATACCTCAAATGGTTGGCGCAGGTTCTTTAATAATGCCTTTACTTGGCTTGCCATACTGGACTGGTGTTCTTCTTGTCGGAACTATTGTTATTATTATAGTTGCAACTGCAGGGATGGCATCAACAACATACGTACAGTTCATAAAAGGAGCTTTACTTCTAGGATTTTCCTTTGCACTTGTTATAACAGTATTTTCAAGAGGATTTTCCACTACACCTGATCAGGGAGGAAATATTGCCTATCATGAATTTAAAACAATTCAAATTGAATCTTTAAATAACCAGAATATACAGATAAAAGATAAAAGCTACAGTATTATAAAAAGATATGAAGTAAATAATAATGGAAAATCACTTCTGTTTATTGAGCTGTCAAGGGATAATATTAATTCCATATGGAAGGTAAATCCTCAAAAAAACATCCTTGAGGAAACCCTTTTTGTTACACAACTGCCGGATGGCAAAAAATTATATAATGGCGGTACAGTAGATGAAGAAAGATTCTATCAGGTGGGTAATCTTCTTGATATTGAGGGTAAGTCTCCGGCAAAAACGGGAACGCTTGATCCTTTAAGCTTTTTTGGAGTAATTAAAAACAGTAATGTTTTACTCTGGAATAAACAACCTATTAAAGATGGGGATACTGCAATAACCGTGTATTATCAGAGCCCTACACCTGGTTCAGAAATATTAAAACCAGGCAGAATTTATAAGCTTGATGCATCAAAAGGGGCTACGCTTAATACTCGCCTTGATTTTATTTCTCTTATGATAGCGCTGTTTTTTGGAACTGCTGCACTGCCTCATATACTCATACGGTATTATACAGTTCCAAGTCCTATAGCAGCACGTAAGTCAACAATTGTTGCTATTGCAGGTATAGGATTATTTTATGTTTTAACATTGTATATGGGGTTAAGCGCAATGACCGGCGGGGTTATTGATCTGACTAATGATAATATGTCTGCTCCCCTGCTTGCCCGTTCATTTGGGATAATACTGTTTTCAATAATATCTGCCATTTCCTTTGCTACAGTCTTGGGAACAGTCAGCGGTCTTATATGCGCTTCATCAGGTGCAGTTGCTCATGATATCATGGACAGATTTATGGGAATCAAAATGAGTGACAGGAAAAAAGTCAGAGCAGGTAAAATAGCTGCCATAGGTGTTGGAATAATTGCGATGCTTCTTGGACTGGTTTTTAAAAATATGAATGTTTCATATCTTGTCGGATGGGCTTTTTCCATTGCTGCCTCAGCAAACCTTCCAGCCATATTGATGATATTGTTCTGGAAAAAAACAACTGCCAAGGGAGTTATTGCCTCAATCAGTGCCGGGCTGATATCAGCACTAACCTTAATTTTACTTTCGCAAAAAACATTTAATGAAGTTTATAATATTCCTAATGTTACGGCACCTGTGCAGATAAATAACCCTGCAATATTTTCTGTTCCTATCAGCTTTATCTTTTTAATCATTATTTCTTTAATAACTCAACCAAAAGAAATTTCAGAAATAAAGACAACAGAAACAGCAAAAGAATCATTTGAAGAAATTTAAATAATTTTAATAAATTCAGTAAATCTATTTAATTCATTTTTTTTCTGACTGGATTTTTAACCTTGCTTCTTTGAAAAAAGGCTCTGCAAAGGATGTCGGATAAGTTCTCTCATTAAAATTCTTTTTTTCAAGTGTTTCCAGAAATCCTTTAAACTGATCAAAATAAGAGCCATAAATATGATAGCTGTCTGCTATATCAGCATAACGGCCAACTTTAACAGGTTCATTTATTTTTTTTGAAATTTCCTGTGCTATCATTCTTTGTAAATCGGTTAAAGCAAAAATATTCATAAATGCCGCCTTATAGGCATCCCGGGAACGCCAGTGCGTATTCATATTCAGGATCAATCCGTTTTCAGGATCCTCTAAAATGCGCAGCCAGAGCCTTTGCAGACACGGAGGTTCATGATCTTTTGCATCAATTTCCGGATCCCATGTAATTGCCTGCGCTCTTCTTGTATAAACGCAATCAGCCAGATTTTCAATAACAGCATTAATCTGATCTATTTTTCCATTGCTTGTTTTATAATTAAACAGCCTGTCATGATAACTGTATGACCATCCATGACTGCCAATCCAGTGATCATGAATACCCAAAACGACTTCCTGCCGATAAATTTCAAGTTCATCAAGACCAGTCGGGAGAGCTCTGTGAATTCTTGGTTCAGCAAATGGCTCATGTATAATCATTATCATTGTAGCATCCCTGCTGGGCGGATCATTTGGCCTGTCATACTGGGTTTTGATAGCTATACCATTTTTCCAGACTTCCAGAAG
>JAMDDL010000107.1 GCA_023488645.1 Actinomycetota bacterium
AACCTGATTCCCTAAGAGCTTTTACCAGTCCAGGCCAAGTATTATTATGTAATTCTATATAATCTTTAATATTTTCAGTTTTTAATTTCATCATTTCACATATAACTTCCATCAAAAACCTCCCCCTTATAGAATATAATTGCCTTGTCGCAAAAATTAAGTGATTTTTGTAGAACCTAAACTTTTTAATTTAAAGGGTTAAACTCAGTTTGCCAACATAAATCAAGTTTAATCTTTTTTAATTATAACTAAATTACAACAATGAAACTTTTATTTATCCTTTAACTGCACCAGCAGCAAGTCCCTGAATAAACCATTTTTGTAAGAATGCAAATATTATTACCGAAGGTAGTGCAGCAACAACAGATGCAGCCATCAAACCATTCCAGGTAATTTTCATAAAATTCATATATGAAAGTGCCAGACCAGGCGGCAATGTTCTTACAGCCTCAGAAGATGAAAGGGTGTAAGCAAACAAATATTCATTCCATGAAGTAATAAATACAAAAATCCCTGTGGCTATTATTCCTGGGCCTATTATAGGCATTATTACTCTAAACAGAGAGCCTATTTTAGTGGCACCATCAATGTATGCTGCTTCTTCAAGCTCTTTGGGAATAGTATCAAAATAATTTTTAAGCATCCAGATTGAAAATGCCAGTGATATTGATATAAATACTATAATCAAACCAATTGAATTATTAAGCAAATGAATTTTTGCAAAAAATAGATACAGCGTCAATAAAACCAATGAAAATGGAAACATTTGAGTTATTAAAAAATATATCAAAAGTCCGGGTTTTGCTTTAAATTTAAACCTTGATAATCCGTAGCCTGCAAATACAGATAAAAGCAGACATAATATTGTTGCGGAAAAAGACACAATAACACTGTTTCTAAAATACATGAAATATTTATTTTCGGAAACAAATAAAGCTTTATAAGAATCCATCGTGGGTTTCAATGGAATTATTGACGGAGGAAATTGAAAGAGTTCAGCATTTCCTTTAAAAGATGTGGAAATCATCCATATTATAGGAATAAAAATAAATATTACAGATATTATTAATAAAACGTTAGCAGAATAATAACTAAATTTTGTATTAAATTTTGCAGTATTAAGCCTTCTTTTCATCAGTTTACCTCGATCTTATTCTTTTTCTTCCCTAAAGAATAACACTCTTAAATATATTATTGAAAAAATAATAAGGAAGACAATCCATAAAGAGCCATTGGCGGCAGCCGCACCAAAATTCCTATTCTGGAAAGCCAAATTATAAATTCTTGTTATTAAAGTATTTGTTGATCCGACAGGACCACCTTTTGTCATAATCCATATCGTAGTAAATTCCTGAAAAGACCATATGAAATTTAAAAGGGCTGTAAAAATTATAATATTTCTGACCTGCGGAAGTGTTATATGCAGAAATTGTTTAAACTTACCTGCGCCATCCATTTCAGCTGCTTCATACAAAACAGGATCTATTGTTTGAAAAGCAGCAAGATAAACAATCATGTTAAATGGAAAAACTCTCCATACATATGCCATTACTATCGCCAATCTTGCAAATGCGGTCTGACCTATCCAGTTAAGTGGTTCTTTTATAATGTGCAAAGCCATTAATATATAATTGAAAAATCCAAACTGGGTATCAAGAAGCCACAGCCATAAAAAGCTGTTAACAAAAACAGGAATTGCCCATGGTACTAATAATAACCCCCTGATAAAATTACGACCTGGCATTTTTCTATTTAAAAGCACTGCAAAATACATTCCTATTATTAATAAAAGAAGTGTTGAAATAACTCCAAAAGCCAGTGTCCATGAAAAGGTTTTTATAAAATCCGATCTTTCAAATATTGCTTTGAAGTTTTCAAACCCTATCCATTCAAATTTTCCTCTGCCAAAAAAAACATTTTGAAAAGCCATCAGAATGGAATTTAGTATTGGATAATATAATATAATTCCTGCAAGTATAAATGCTGGAAGTATTATTAAAAGAGCAAATCTTGTATTTGCTTTTTCAATTCCGCTTGTTTTTCTAACTTTTTTTATTTCTATATTCATTTTCAATCTGATATTTACGATAAAATTCTAAACTTAAAATCAAATATATGAGTTTTTATATTAATCTTATTATGTAATAATAAATTACACCAATTACACCTTAATTAAAAAAATTTCGATATCCCAAGAAAAGATGTATACCCCGGTGGTGCATTATGCACCACCGGATTTTCAGAAACAAAATGTTATTTTGCAGCAACTACTGAATCCATATCAGCATTTAGCTTATCAAGAGTTTCCTGGATTGGCGCATCATTTAGTATGATGTCTAAGAATGCTTTTGAGAATAAACCGCTGAGTTCTGTTATTTTAGTGGCATGAGGAGCAAATGGAAGATTTCCTCCGGCAAGTATTTCATCAACAAATACTTTTCTGTAAGCATCATTTTGTACTTCTTGCAAACTTTGAATTGATTTAACTGCTGGTATGCCTCCATTAAGTTCACCATAAGCTAAAACAACCTCGGGATCTGAAACCCACATTTCTATTACTTTAGCGGCTTCTTTAGGGTGTTTTGCTCCCTTCATAATTGCAGCATTGCTTGACCACATAAGGCTTTTACCTGGAGAGCCATCTATTGTTGGATAAGTATCAAGCCACCATTCCTTATCATATGCTTCACCTTTACCACTCAAATCTCTGAAAAGACCCCTTTGCCATGGACCTTCTCCTATCATTCCAACATCACCCTGAACAAAGACCTGCCTGTTTACATCTCTTGCAACTGGAACCGGCCCAAAAACTCCTTCATCATACAGGTCTTTAAACATCTGCACCGCAGCAACTGCTTCTTTGCTGTTAATCGTTGCTTTTCCTGTAGTTTGATCAAAGAAATTTCCACCCATATTATATAACCATGGTGAGAACAAGAAAGGAATGTGTACCTCATTTTCCAATCCAGCAAGATTGGTTCCCCAAATCTTGTTGCCTTTTTCATCTTTTCCGAGTTTTCCAATTGCCAAAGCCATCTCTTTGAATTCATCAATAGTTCTTGGCGCTTTTGTAAACCCTGCTTTTGTTGCAAGCGAGCTTGAAGTAAACAATGCATAAGGAGAAATATCCCACATGATACTTACAAGCTTTCCATCAAAAAGGCATGAATTATAAACCGACTCAGGAAGATCTGAAATCACTTTGGGATCAAGAAACTGACTTAGATCTTCAAGAGCACCGACATTTCCAAGCTCATTTGCCATAATTAATTCACAATATGCAACATCAGGAACATCTCCTGATTGAGCTTTCAGCAAGTACTGTGTCCCTGCATCTTCATAGGTTGATTCTTGAAAAACCAGCTCAATATTTGGATATTTCTTTGCAACAAGCTCTTTGAATTTCTCAGAGAATGGTTTAGCATAGGATGTCAGCCACCCAAAAATTGTTACCTGAACTTTTTCTCCTTCAGCAGCAGTCGTTGTTTCTTCTGCTTTTGTAGTCTCAGCAGTGCTTGTTTCTGCTGCAGTAGTTTCAGCAGCGGTTGATGTGGATGCGGTTGTTTTGCAGCCGATCCCGAATCCAACCATTGAAACTGCGAATACTGCAACAAGAAATAGTAATCCAATTTTTTTCATTTAGTTAGACCTCCTTTTTTAAATTGATATATCTTTTGATATATCTGTTGCTTTTATATTTTGTTGCCAAAACTATTAAATACTTTACTTTTTAAAATCATTTTATAAGTAATTAAAAAATTCTTAAAAGTTACAACATTAATAACTGTATGCAGCTCCAACATAGTAAGCCAACTTCTCTGAAGATGTATCAAGTCTTCCAAAAGTAACGGCTACTTTTACATCACTTTCGAGTCTTAGAGCATATTGAACATGAGGCGATATTTTTACTCCACCTATCTCTTCCGGTTTATCAAGCCTTATACATTTAACTCTCCTTGCTTTTGCTTCCAAGAAAATGTTTTCTATAGGGTCTTTATCTGAAAAATAAATATTCATTTTTAAATTTGCATTTTTATTAGAGGTATTGAGTATTATTAAAGCTTCATGGGCCTGATAAGGATTATTTTTATCAGGTTTCGGAAGCTCACCGTCCGGGAAAAGCCAGATATTTTTCCCCTCTTCCATTATTTTTAACTCCTTTTCTATCGTGTTAAAGTAATAAATAATTTATTCTAATTATGAATTCATAACATCTTCAATCATTTTATCCATATAGTTTGAAAGTGGTTTGTTTCCTTTTTCAGTAATAATATAACCCGTCTCAAACCTAATGCCATTAAATTTTGGTACATTCCAAAGACTTACATCGATATTTATTATCATATTGGGTGCTAATACATCATTGCTATTGGGACCAAAAAAAGGTGCCTCTGCTTCATGAAGACCGCATGTATGAACAAATGGACATACCACATATTTTTCATATCCGCCCTTATCAGCAAAATATTTCTTAATTTTTGCATAATTTTCTTTCCCAACCATCCCTGGTTTAAGCATTTCCCTTGTCATAATGTAAGCCTCTGCTACCATTTTCATATAGTCTTTTTGCTCTTTTGACGGTTTACTCCCTACAATAGTCGAACAGCTTGCAGCAGATGCATAACCTTCATATCTTGCGCTGCATCCTACCAAAACCATTTCACCATTTCTTAATATCCTGTTTGAAGCAGTGGGAACAACACCATTGCTTCTTTCTTCCGCAGCTACAATTGTTTTAAAACCAAACCAGTTTGCTCCTTCGGTTCTTATCTTCCCGTCAGCAATACCAGCAACATATATTTCCGATACCCCATCTTTTATAGCAGTGTCCATGGTTTTAAAACCTTCATCAGTTATATAGGTAGATTTTTGTATTAAATCAATCTCGTATTGCGATTTTATTATTCTTAATGATTCATATTCTGACGTTATATCTTCAAGTTTTATTCCTTTTATATCATCGATTAAGGATTTATAAACCCCATAAGGCATTGTATTCATACCAACAATACCAATTTTATCCAAACTTGCACTTCCAAAAATTTCATCAAAAACTTCCTTAAAAGTTACAATTTTTGCCATCGGATATTCTTCATCAGGAACCATAAAAGCTATCATATTTTTTGTTTCTTTGATGGCAGAATCCATTTTTGCAAAAGGTTCTGATTCAGGACCACCAAGTATATATGCTGAACCTTCATCAGTAATTAATATACAGCCGCTTTCAAATTGAGGACACCAACCTGAAAGATACCAGCCATTACCAATATTTATTTCATCATAATATATTAATGCTCCCCTTAAGTTGTTTTTTTTCAAAATATTAACTACATTATTCTTTCTTCTTTTAAATTCTTTATCTTCTAACATTTTTATCTACTTTCATCCTAAAATTGGCAACGTTATCAATAATATATAAAAAAAAATCTTTTTCTATGCTGATTATTATTTAAAAAATTATTTTTAATTATATTTTGTGTTTAAGTTTAAAAATGAAAAATTTTAAAAATAAAATTAAAAAATAACTTCCAGTAAAAATATAAATATTTTTGTTTTACTGGCAACGTTATTAATAATATATTATAATAATAAACAAGTCAAGAAAAAAATTAATAAAATTGATAAAAAAATGGATAAAACTCAAAAGCGAAAAAATATAAATATAAAATATCTGGCAAAGATTGCAAGAGTCTCTCCTTCAACAGTTTCAAGAGTATTAAGGCATGATCCGAGTGCAAATAATAAAACTGCAGACAGAATATTAAAAATTGCAAAAGACCTGAATTATTATCCAAATCTTCTTGCAAAAGGTTTAAGAGACAAAAAAACAAAAACTATAGGTATAATCCTCAATGATTTAAAGAATCCACTTTATTATGAAACAATAAAAGTTATAGGCGATATGTTAAATGATCTTGGCTACACAATGATATTATGCGATTCAAACTATGATCATAATACGGAAAGGAAAAACATTATCAATATGCTTTCAAAAGGGGTGGATGGGATAATTATATCACCTGTTAATATTAAATCCGAAAATATTACTCTTATAAGAGAAAAGGATTTAAAAACCGTTTATATAGATTTTGCTCCCGAATTTGAAAATATAAATTATGTCCACGTAGACCACGAGCATGCCGGTTATACTGCTACCGAATATTTGATAAGAAAGGGTCATACAAATATTCTTCTGCTAAATGGACCTTTCCAACTTTCTGTTTCAAAAAATTTTTTAAAAGGATATCTGCAGGCTTTGATGAATTACGAAATCACAATCAAAAGATCATTGATAAAATATACTGAACTATCACTTGAAGGTGGCTGTGAAGTTATAAAAAAACTTTATTCCTTAAACAATTTAACAAATCCTAACAGATTCTCTGCTGTTTTAACCTTAAGCGATATGCTTGCAATAGGAGTTTATGAGGCTTCAAAAAAAATCGGATTTAAAATTCCAGATGATTTAAGCGTAGTAGGCTATGACAACATTTTCATGTCCGCATATCTTTCTCCTCCATTAACAACTATACATGCCCCTAAAATAAGAACTGGTAAATTAAGTATCCAGATATTGCTGGATCAGATTGAAAATAGAGATAAGGAATTTCATAAAATAATTTTAGATACAAGAATAGTTGAACGGGATTCTGTAAAGGATATGGGCATAATATAAAAGTTATCTAACTGAGATTTTTTACTTTTAATCTTGACAATGAAATCAATAGAATAGCCTCAACAAAAATAAATAAAACACATATAAGTAACCCAATAAACAAATTTGATATTTT
>JAMDDL010000099.1 GCA_023488645.1 Actinomycetota bacterium
GAAATGCTATCTCACAAGGAGTCTTATTTTACAATTTTTGTATTATATAATATATTTTTACATATTAATAATGACAGCCTGTTAATTTAAAACAGCTGCATTTAAATTAAGAATATAAAATATTTTTAGAAGATAAATATTAATGTTTGAAAATAGTAAAAAGCTTGATACAAAAGTGCCTTTCGGTTTCCGGGATATATTCCCGGTTGAAGCAGAAGAAAGAAATAATATAAAGGCTTTAATAAAAAGAAAGTTTGACCTTTGGGGTTATGGTGAAATTAAAACTCCTGTTGTTGAATTTACAAAAAATATTTCTGCAGGAGCAGGCAAAAATTGGGAAGATAAATTGATCAATTTCTTTGACATGGACGGCAGCCTCGTTTCCCTGAGAACAGACATGACAATTCCTATAGCAAGATTTACTGCAATGAGAATCAGAAAAGATCAGCTTCCCGTCAGATTTTGTTATTTTGCCAATTCATTCAGACAGTCCGGAGCTCAGAAAGGGGAAAAAAGAGAATACAGTCAGGCAGGTCTGGAACTTATAGGCTCAAGTTCATTTATGGGTGATGTGGAGACTCTGGTAATATTAATTAATATTTTAAATGAGCTGGTTACAGGCAATTTCATTATTGGACTTGGAAGTGCGGATCTTATTGAGGCATTGTATAAATGGCTGAATTTAAATGAACAGGCAGCAGAAGAAATAAGACGAAATTTAATAACAAAAAATTATGTTTCAATAAGAGAATATCTTGAAAAAATTGATGTTAAAAAAACCGCCATATTTATGAATTTGATAAAGCCGGAAAAGAACATTAAAAAAATAGAAGAAATTTTAAAAGATATTAATGACAGTAAGGTTGCAGACAGTTTTAAATATTTAAAGACTGTATATGAAGTTTTGCAGGAACTTGATTACAGTAAATATATAATAATTGATCCTGGCATATTAAGAGATTTTGAATATTATACCGGTCTTATTTTTGAAGTTTATTCCTCAAATATTAATGCAATACTTGGCAGCGGCGGCAGGTATGATAAATTAATTAAGAAATTCGGTCTTGATGTTCCTGCAACAGGTTTTGCGCTTGATGTAGATGTGCTTCATAAGTCCATGAAAGAATCAAATATCCCAATTTTTGAGTACAAAACGAAAGTAATGTTGTATTCTGAAAATGAAGATCATCTTAAATTACTGAAATTTTCAGAAAAATTAAGAAAGGAAAATATAATTATTGAAACGGTTTTTGAAAAAAACAAAAATCTTAAATCATTTGCAAAAGACAATAAGTTTGATCTGCTTGCGGAAATAGACAGCAGATTTGAGATGATAAACATCAGCAATTTAAAAAATGACAGACAAATTAAACTTAAATTAAATGAATTTGTAAAATATATTAAAAATGAAACAAATACTTAAAATCGCAGTCCCGAAAGGCTATCTGCTTGAAAGTACAATAAAATTATTAAACAAAGCCGGATATGATGTATCATGTTTTTCTAAAGACAGCAGGCAGCTATTTTTACAATCAGAAACAAATGGTATTAAATATATCATAACAAGGCCAATGGATGTCCCTGTTTATGTTGAAAGCGGGGCATGTGATCTTGGGTTTGCCGGAAAGGATGTTCTTCTTGAAACAGAAAGCAATGTTTTTGAACTTATGGATACAAAAGACGGATATTGCAGAATAATTATTGCGGTTAAGAATGGCTGTCAGGAAAATGTTAAAAATCGTTATGAACATTTTGGGACCATAAAGGTTGCTACAAAATATCCTAATATAACAAGGAAATATTTTGAAAAAAAGGGGATGCAGGTTGAAATAATAAAACTTTACGGTTCCGTAGAGCTTGCTCCTCTGCTTGGAATTGCAGACGAGATCCTGGATATTACTGCTACGGGGAAAACTTTGACGGAGAATAATCTTGTTGAAATGGAAAATGTAGCCAAGTCAACAACAAGACTGATTGCAAATGAGGTTAGCTACAGGATTAAAAATGAAATTATAGAAAAATTTATTAATAATCTTAAGAAAGCTGTAAACTAAAATCATGAAAAGACAAGCAAGGGTATCAAGAAAAACAAAGGAAACAGATATTATTGTTGAATTTAATATAGATGGTTCGGGAAAGGCAGAAATAAAAACTCCGTCAGGTTTTTTTAACCATTTAATGGAAAGCTTTACAAGACATGGAAATTTTGATTTGAAATTATATGCGGAAGGTGATATTGAAACAGGTTTACATCATTTAATAGAAGATATAGGGATTTGTCTTGGCAAAGCTTTACATAAAGCACTTGCAGATAAAAACTCCATTGAAAGATTTGGGTTTTCAATAATTCCAATGGATGAGACTGAAATAACTGTTTCCATGGATTTATCAGGAAGAGCTTATTTAAGATATGATGTAGATATTCCTTATGAGTTGATTGAAAATATGGAAACAATAATAATTGAAGATTTTTTTAGAGCTCTTGTAAGTAATGCTTTCATAACTCTTCATATAACTAAGAATTCCGGTTTAAATTCCCATCATATTTTAGAAGCAGTATTTAAGGCTTTTGCGCGTACCTTAAAAAGCGCCTGCGCTTTAAACAATTCAGGAATCATACCGTCAACAAAAGATATGCTTTAAAAATATTTTTTTAAAGTGCTTAAGATCAAGAATCACAATGAACAAAAAATATATTGCAATAATTGACTATAATGCAGGAAACATTAAGAGTGTTTCAAATGCCCTTATTAAAATAGGTGCTCTTACTAAATTAACAAACAGTCAGCGGGTTATAAGAAATGCAAGCGCAATCATTCTTCCCGGAGTGGGAGCGTTTGGCGACGCTATGAATAATCTTGAAATTTTAAATTTAACAAATCTGATAAGAAGGGAAATCAGAAAAAAACCCTTTCTTGGTATCTGTCTTGGTCTTCAGGTGTTATTTGAATACAGTACAGAGGAAGGAAGAAACAATGGTCTTGGAATTTTTAAAGGATATGTTGACAGAATTCCTGAAGGGGTAAAAATACCTCATATCGGATGGAATCAGATAAATATTTTAAAGAAAAACAGTGCGTTATTTAAAAATATTGAAAACAATGAAAATTTTTATTTTGTTCATTCATATTATGCTGTTTGTGAAGATGATTTTATTATAAGCAGCACTACTGATTATGGAATTGAATTAACGGCAGGCATTGAGAAGGATAATATCTTTGCACTGCAGTTTCATCCTGAAAAAAGTAGTATAAAAGGTTTAACAATACTGGAAAATTTCTGTAATTATGTACAGGAAGAAGGCTAAATGGAAATCATTCCGGCAATAGATATTATTGATGGTGCATGCGTAAGGCTGCTTAAAGGAAATTATGACAAAAAAACAAAATATTCTGACAATCCTATTGAAGTAGCAAAAAAATGGGTAAGCTGCGGTGCAAAATGGATACATCTTGTTGATCTGGATGGAGCAAGGGAAGGAAAACCAAAGAATTTAAACATTGCATTAAAAATAAAGCAAAAATTTAAAGTTCGCATTGAATATGGCGGAGGCATAAGGGATACAGATTCGTTAAAATCAGCGCTAAAGGCAGGCATTGACAGAATAATAATAGGAACCAGAGCAATTGAAAATTTAAATGATTTGATGAATTTTTATGATATAAGCAAAGGCAAAATAATAGTTAGCCTTGATTTTGGAGAGGACTGCAGGATATTAACAAAAGGCTGGCTTTCAGATTCACAATTAAGTTTATTTGATTTTGGAAGTAAGTTAAAAAGTCTGGGGTTCAGTGAAATAATAATTACTGATATTTCAAGAGACGGAACTCTTGAAGGTATAAATATTGATATAATAAGAAATTTTCTGGATGAAACAGGACTTGGAGTTTATGTTGCAGGAGGAGTTGCAGATATAAATGATATTAAAAAATTAAAGGAACTTGAAAAAAATGGAGTAAGAGGAGTAATAATCGGCAAGGCTCTTTACGAAGGAAAAATTGATTTGAAGGAAGCAATAAAAACAGGAAAAGATGATTACAAAAAGAATAATACCATGCCTTGATGTTAACAGGGGCAGGGTAGTCAAAGGTATAAGTTTTATAAATTTAAGAGACGCAGGAGATCCTGTGGAGCTTGCAGCATATTACGACAGGGAAGGTGCGGATGAGATTGTTTTTCTTGATATAACAGCATCTCATGAAAGAAGAAAAACCGTTATTGAACTTGCAGGCAGAGCCGCAGAAAAAGTTTTTATACCTTATACTATCGGAGGAGGCATCAATAAGATAGAAGATATAAGAGAGATCCTGAAGAAGGGAGCAGACAAAATTTCAATCAATACTTCTGCTGTTGAAAATCCGAACCTTATTAAGGAGGGAGCAAGAGTTTTCGGCAGTCAGTGTATAGTTGTAGCTATAGATGCTAAAAAAGTTGAAAGTTCAAATTGGGAAGTTTATATTCATGGCGGCAGAACTCCTTCGGGCAAAGACGCAGTAATGTGGGCAAAGCAGGTAGAAGAACTTGGTGCGGGAGAGATACTTTTAACAAGCATGGACATGGATGGAACAAAGGAAGGCTATGATCTTGAGCTTACCCGGGCAATAACTTCAACTGTAAATATACCTGTTATCGCATCCGGAGGTGCAGGAAAGCTTGAACATTTAAGGGATGTTATAAAAATTGCAGGAGCAGATGCTGTCCTTGTTGCTTCAATTTTTCATTATGGGGAATTTACCGTTAGACAGGCAAAAGAATATTTAAGAAAAGAAGGGATAAATATAAGGTTTTAGTTCTGCAAACAGTCATCCCTGATTATACATTTAAAGGAAAGGCTTATTAATTTATTTGCAGTTAAAAAACCTCAAGCTTTAAAATGTAATGAAAAGTATTAAGGAAAATACAAAAAATGAATATAAAAGACAATGATTTAAATGAAAAAATAAAAAATATGCAGGAAGATATGCTAATTCCTGCAATAATTCAGGATTTTGAAACTTCAGAAGTACTGATGCTTGCTTACATGAACAGGGAATCGCTTATAAAAAGTTTAAAAACAGGTTACACCTGGTTTTACAGCCGGAAAAGAAAACAATTATGGAAAAAAGGTGAAACATCAGGAAACACTCAGGAAATAAAGCAGATTTTTTATGACTGTGATAAGGATGCAATATTAATAAAGGTTATGCAAAGCGGACCGGCATGTCATACAGGAAACAAAAGCTGTTTTTTCACAGAAATTATTTCACATGATAATCCTGACATAAATGCAATTATCACAGAAACCAGCCTGAATTTTGGAAATTATTCAGGGATATCCAATGGTAAACAAAAAATATCAGACAGCAGTGATTTTTTAAACGAACTTTACAAAATAATTGAAGGAAGGATATCTGAAAAATCAGATAACTCCTATACCTTCAAACTTCATAAAAAAGGATTGGATGAAATAATTAAGAAATTCGGCGAGGAAAGCATTGAAATTATGCTGGCTGCAAAACATCAGGACAGGGGAAAGCTGATATATGAAATAGCTGATTTATTTTATCATCTCACAGTTTTAATGGTTGAAAAAAAAATAAAATATACGGAAGTTTTAAATGAATTAAGATCAAGAAAAAAGTAAGAATTGGTTTTGGAGGATAATTATGTCGGAACAGGTTAAAAAAATAGGAGTTTTAACAAGCGGCGGAGACGCAAGCGGAATGAATGCGACAATCCGATCAATTGTAAGATATGCCATTTATAAAAAACTTGAAGTGATTGGATATTATGAAGGTTTTAAAGGATTGATATTAAACAATTACACAGTTTTAACAGGTAATTCTGTTGGCGGAATAATAGACAGAGGTGGAACATTTCTTTATACTGCAAGATCCGAAGAATTTAAAACTAAAGAAGGCCTTGCTGCAGCTAAAAAAAATCTGGACTTAAATAAGATAGATGCTTTAGTTATAATCGGCGGTGACGGGTCATTTAGGGGTGCAAGTGATTTAAGCTGTCTTGGAATCAATTCCGTAGGAATTCCGGCAACAATAGATAATGATGTTTATGGCACCGATTTGAGCCTTGGCTTTGATACAGCACTTAATGTAATAATCAGTTTAATTTCTAAAATAAGAGACACTGCATCTTCACATGAAAGAATTTTTGTGATTGAAGTTATGGGAAGAAATTCAGGTGAACTTGCCATAAGGTCAAGCCTTGCAAGCGGTGCCGATTATGTTTTAATTCCTGAAATTAAAGTAGATCTTGTAAAAATATCCAATGCAATTAAAAATCACAGAGAAGGCAAAAGACATACCCTTGTCGTTGTTGCTGAAGGTGCAGCAAAAGCAACAGATGTTGCAGCATCAATAAAACTTCTTGTTGAACATGAAGTCAGAGTATCAGTTCTGGGCCATATTCAAAGAGGCGGTTCACCATCTGCGGTGGACAGAATCCTGGCAGCGCAATTTGCGCAGAAAGCTATTGATTTTTTAATAAGCGGAGGAAGAAATGCAATGGTTGGCTTACAGAATAATAAGGTAAAAACAGTGCCGTTTGAAGAAGTATTTGGAGCAAAAAAACAGATAGACAGAAATTTATATGACCTCACTCATATTCTTGCATTATAAATATACTGGTGGTGCCGAAGGCCGGGGTCGAACCGGCACGAACCTTACGGCTCACTGGATTTTGAGTCCAGCGCGTCTGCCAATTCCGCCACTTCGGCACGCTAAAAATAATACAATTATTCAAAATTATAATCAA